>CAYUZC010000289.1:0-2854 GCA_964449525.1 uncultured Ruminiclostridium sp. | reverse complement strand
TCGTAGGACTTACGCATTATATACATATATAGGAATTTTATGTTTTAATTGAATTACTACATAGAAATATTACAAAAAATGTAGTTTTATGAGGGGGTCATGCTGTGCTGTCTTTTTTAAGAAGCAAAATAAATACCGCAAAGCTACACGATATAGAAGATACCGTGAACAGCATACAACAAGGCGATTTCGCACTGCGAGAAAGATTCATCTTGGAGTATAAACCTTATATCCTTAAATGTGTGTCAATTTATAAACACAACCTTCAAAGTAACTATAGTAGCGATGAATTCAGCATAGCATTAATAGCGTTCAATGAAGCAATTAATACTTATAAAATAGTGAAAGGTATGTCTTTCTTGAATTATTCGCAAATTGTAATCCGCAATCGACTAAATGACAACGCAAGGAAAAATCGAAATGATCGGTATGTTGTTTCATTAGAGAGTCTTCGTATCGGTGATGAAGAAAATAATTCTTATGATATCCCTTCGGAGGACAAGTCTTTTAAATGCCTAGAATTAAGAGATGAAATAAACTCGCTGATTTTTGAACTAAAAGATTATGGTATTTGTTTAAGGGACCTTATCAGGCTTTCACCAAAACATACCGAAACACGAAAGCGATTGATTGGTCTAGCAGAATTAATTTATACAAATCACTATCTTATTTCAAAACTTAAACGCACAAAAGGTATACCTATTAAAGAGCTTATGGAGCTATCTCCCGTCTGCCGAGGGACCATAGAACAGAATCGTAAATACATAATTGCCTTAGTCCTTATTCTCGACAGTAATTTAGAAAATATGAAGTCCTATGTTTCTATTTCCGAAAGGAGTGAACTTAATGCTAACTAAAGCAACAATAATAAAACTGTCTTTACTCTCTGCAATAGTAATGACTGAGGATTGTGAGTTCAAAAGAATCTTAAGAAAACACAATATGAATGCCGGTGCTGAGATTAATATTGATATTAAATCAGAGTCTGTTAAAAAGCCTTTATTTATAACAAAGTTTAAACCTAATATTGCATTTGGAGTTCTTGCGATCTTTTTGTGTTTATTTATTGTAGTAAAGCTCTCCGTGAGCTTAATCCCTGAAAGATCTAGTGTTTTTGCATATATAGATGTGGATATTAATCCTAGTGTATCCTTCTCAATTGACAAAAATGCAAAAGTACTCAGCGTCGATTCACTGAATGATGATGCTATAAAGCTCATAAATGAAGCTGATTACAAGGGGAAGAATATAACTGACGCAATTATTCTTTTTACTCAAAAAGCAAAATCCATGGAGTTTGATTCATCTTTCGTTCTTATCTCCGGTGCTGTAGATAAGCTTAACGAAGATTTACCCCAAAATGAGGATATGTTACAAGATGTTCTTTTATCAATTATAAGCGATGATAAAATGAAGGACTTTGAAATTCTAAGCCAAGCTGTTAAAGTATCTCCGGAAATGAAGGCAGAAGCAAAGGAAAACGGAATTACTCTGGCAAGGCAGGCCGCCTATATACATGCAAACAGAAATGGAAATTCTATTTCACTTGAACAGATTAAAGAATCCGAAACATCATATATTTTTACAATTCTTGGTTCAGAAGGATTACCGGAAGATGATTCTTCAATAATAACCGAGGTTATAGACTCAAGCGATGAAGTATCCGGTAATAAGGCTCCTACAGCCGAGTCAACACCTTCACCTGAGGCCACGCCCTCACCGTCGCCGGAATCTACACCATCACCTACACCCACACCTACTCCTACTCCTACTCCTACTCCTACTTCTACTCCTACTTCTACTCCCAAGCCCACTCCTCCGAATACCCCTACACCAACTCCCAAACCCATTCCTACTCCAGCGCCAAGTACAGTGCGAAAAGCAACAGTAACCGTGAAGGCGACCGATTCCGGAATAAAGCTTATATGGAATAAAACTGACAGTTATGGCTTTGTATATTATAAAGTTGTAATGTCAAAAAACAATTCTTCCCCATCATATCCTGATGATGGCTATATAATCTATATTTCTGATGTTAATACAACAAGCTATATGGTAAAACCATACGCACAATATAACGGCGGAGATTTCGGGGGTAAGGTTAAGCCCGGAGAGACATATTATTTCTCTATTACAGCGGTATACGATGATGCAAAGGTTAAAGGCAATGCTGTTAAAAAGACTATGCCCGGTGAGATTGAATTTTCTCCCGAACCAACAAACCAGACGCTTAACCTATCCTCAAGCATTGAGGACGGCAAACTTTATATTTCCTGGAGCCCACTTTCAAAAGATGGCTTTAATTACTATAAGGTTGTTGTTTCTAAGAACAATCCAAACCCTATATATCCGGATGATGGATATCTATATGCTATTAGCGACATTAACAAAACTAGATTCCCATTAAATCCGGAACACGAATACAATCGTGGTGATTTTGGCGGCAAGATGGTATCAGGGGAAAAGTATTATATAGGAATAACTGCCGTATACAATGATAAAAAGATTCTTAGCAATGTATTATACCTGACTTGCCCGTAAAAGTATGTTATATAATCGAATCCAGGAGGCCCTGTTCAGCAAAACTGAAATAGCGGTCTCCTGCTACTATGATGTGATCAACAACATTTATTGATATTGTTTTCATTGCCTGGCAGATTTTGCGGGTGACATCTATGTCTGCACCGGAAGCCTTCAGACTGCCTCCCGGATGATTATGGGCCATTATTATGCTGTTTGCCTTATGACGAAGGGCTGTTTCTACTATGATTCTCGGATAAACCGGTGCTTCATTTATTGTCCCCTCATGAACTAGGGCAGAATGATTTACATGGTTTTGCGAATCAAGGCAAAT
>CAYUZC010000288.1:0-2857 GCA_964449525.1 uncultured Ruminiclostridium sp. | reverse complement strand
TCTTATTTGTAATAAATGAGTATACCAATACCAATATTACAACAACAACAAGAACCGCAGGAATACCTTTATACAAAGCTAAAAGATAGGTAAAGGTATTTATTACAATAGTAATTGCAAGAATTTTAAACAAAAACATTCTAAACGGTAAGACTTCAAAATTATATTTTTTCTTACTCTTTCTGTTGTTTAATTCACCTATTATGTAGAAGATTGAAGCTATAATTCCTGCAATTATGGCCAAAAGATTAATACCAGGGATACTTGCTATATCTGGTATAAAACCGGAAGCCATAAATGTATAATTACCGGGCATAGGTGCAAGACTTGTGCCCTGTAGCATAACCATGGTTAATCCTCTAAAGATTAACATACCGGCCAGTGTTGCTATAAAAGCGGGAACACCCATATAAGCTATCCAGAAGCCATGCCAAGCACCAATTATTACACCAACGATCAAAGAAAGAATAATAGCAGGTAAAACAGGCATGTCCATCTTTAAAATTAACACTGCAGAAACTGCTCCGATAAAACCTGCCACTGAACCTACTGAAAGGTCCACGTTTCCTCCGGTCAGTATACATAAAAGCATACCAATTGCAAGAATTAATACATAGCTATTTTGGGATATTAGATTAGAAATATTTAAAGGCATTAATAAGACACCTTGCGTTACAATCTGGAAGAAAATAATAACTACTGCTAAGGCTATTATCATTACATATTGACGCAGGTTTCCCCTAAGTGTAGCATACAGCTTATTCATCTTACTACCTCCTTATTGCTGTTCATAATACACTGCATAACAATTTCCTGCGAGGCTTCCTCGGCAGGTAACTCACCAACGATTCTACCTTCATTCATAACATATATTCTATCACACATACCAAGTATTTCGGGCAATTCGGAGGATATCATTATGATAGATTTTCCATTTTCGGCTAATTCGTTGATTATTGAATAAATTTCATATTTTGCACCTACATCGATTCCTCTTGTAGGCTCGTCTAGAATAAGAACATCGGGATCCGAAAAAATCCACTTACTGAAAACTACTTTTTGCTGGTTACCACCAGAAAGTTGACCTGCTTTTTGTAAAACGCTTGATGAACGAATTCTCAATTTATCCCGATATTGTTCACCAACTTTTATTTCCTGATTTTCATCAATGACCATATTTTTACTGATTTTTGAAAGAGAGGATAATGTAATATTTCTTTTTATGTCATCAATCAGAATAAGACCGGCAGATTTTCTGTCTTCGGTTGCATAGGCTACACCATTGTTTATGGCATCTTTAACATCGTTAAGAATAACTTCCTTGCCATCTTTTTTTATAGTCCCGGTTATTTTTTGTCCATAAGATTTACCGAAGACACTCATAGCAAATTCTGTTCTGCCTGACCCCATAAGACCGGCAAGTCCTACTACTTCTCCGTGTCTGATATTCAGTGAAATATTATTAAGAACCTTTTTTGTACTGTCTTTAGGGTCATATACATTCCAATTGTCAACTTCAAACCTGATATCACCAATTATATTGTTTCGTTTTGGAAATCTGTCTGTTATTTCACGACCGACCATACCTTTTATAATTCTGTTTTCTGACACAAACTCTGTCTCGTTTCTCATTGTTTCTATTATTGTGCCATCTCTGACAACGGTAATTTCATCGGCGACTCTTATGACCTCGTTTAATTTGTGGGATATAATAATACATGTTATCCCATGACCCTTTAATTCAATAAGCAAATCAAGCAAGTGTATTGAATCTTCATCATTTAAGGCAGCGGTAGGTTCATCCAGAATTAATATTTTTACATCCTTTGCCATGGCTTTTACTATTTCAACAAGTTGTTGTTTTCCCATACCAATATCCATGACACGTGTATCGATATTTTCGTTTAGTCCGACTTTTTTAAGCATTTCTATTGATTTTGTTCTTGTCTTGTCCCAATCAATTACCACACCTTTTCCGGTTTGCTCATTACCCAGAAAAACATTTTCAGCTATGGACAAAGTGGGAATAAGAGCTAATTCCTGATGAATGATGGCTATTCCTTTTGCTTCGCTCTCCTTTATGTCTTTAAATCTACATTCTTTACCCTCAACGATAATTTCTCCGGAGTAAGTGCCATGAGGGTATACACCACTCAGTATATTCATCAAAGTGGATTTTCCGGCACCATTTTCACCTACTATCGCGTGAATATGATTGGGTAGAATTTGAAGACTGACATTATCAAGAGCTTTTACTCCAGGAAATTCCATTGTAATATTTTTCATTTCTAAAATATAATTTTCCATTGTAGAACTCCTTTTTGAAAAATATATGTACAATTTCCATACAAAGTATATCGGTTAGCAGGGCTAGCTGCTAACCGATCTCTACTGTAAATTGACTATAATTTTACAAATACTATTTAATATCTTCCGGCTTCAGATAGCCTGAATCCATTACGAGTTTCTGATAGTTGTCTTTTGTTACTATGTATGGCTCAAGTAAATATGAAGGAACTATCTTAACATTGTTATCGTAGGTCTCTGTATCATTAATCTCGGGCTCTGATCCGGTTAGAACAGCGTCGACCATTTTAGCAGCAACAGCAGCTAAGTCTCTGGTGTCCTTCAGGATTGTAGAATATTGCTCACCAGCTATAATAAGCTTAATAGAAGCAGCTTCAGCATCTTGTCCGGTAACTACAGGCAGGTCATCGCCTGGAACATATCCGAAGGAAACAAGTGCGGAAAGAATACCTCTTGAAATACCGTCATATGGTGAAAGTACTCCATGAAGAACTGTACCGGATGAGTAATTAGCAGCTAACAAAGCGTCCATACGTGCCTGAGCAACTGC
>CAYUZC010000287.1:0-2862 GCA_964449525.1 uncultured Ruminiclostridium sp. | reverse complement strand
ATTATACGGGCTGGACAAATGATCTAGAAAAGCGCATGAAAGCTCATAATTGCGGACAAGGCGGAAAATATACCCATGCGAGATTTCCCGTCACTTTAGTTTATCGTGAGGAGTTTGATACAAAACAAGAAGCTCAGCGCAGGGAATTTGCCATTAAAAAACTCTCCAGGCAACAGAAAATCAAACTAATTAATGCCTCAAATATAATCTCAAAAAGAAGCTGCCATAGGCAACCTAATAGCTAACTTGTCACCTCAGATTCCTCGGTTTTAATGCTGCGGATTATTTGTGGATAGAAAGTTCAAATATATTTAGTGGAAATTATCGAGAGTTAGTTCTACCTTTACTTTGGGGTTTCCAACCGCAAATTTCCGCACGTTGGATGGCTCCAAAAAGATTAGATTTAATATGACGATTTTCTTTGTACAAATCTTTAATCAAAGACTTTATATTCTCGCGTTTTGTAATTCCGTCCGAAGGGCAACCGCTTCCCACGGGATCAAGCTTTAAGTCTCTGACAATTGTACGGATAAGCCTTTCTTCAGTATAAATCATAGGACGTATCAATGTAATATTTTTACGATCCATATGTGTAACCGGAGAAAAGGTATGGATATGACCCTCATAAATTTGAGACATCAGAAAAGTTTCAATGACATCATCCATATGATGTGCAAAGGCTGTTTTATTACAGCCTAGTTTTAGAGCCGAATTATATATAGCCCCACGCTTCATATTGGAGCAAAGAGCGCAGGGATGCTTTTCTTCTCTGGATTCGAATACCACTTGGGAGATATTTGCTTTCTCAATATGATAGTCCACACCTACATCATCGTAAAACCTCAATAGAGAATCTCTGTTAAACTTTTCAAAGCCCAAGTCTATTGTTATGGCCACAAGGTCAAATTTCTGAGGCAAAAACCTTCGTAGCTCCTTTAACGCAATCAGTAAAAGCTGGCTGTCTTTCCCCCCTGATACACCTACAGCAACCTTATCACCGTCGCTTATCATATGATAGTCTTCTATAGCCTTGCGCATCCGCGATAGTATTTTTCGAAGCATTAACCCTTCCTGCCTTTCGTTTGCCTGCTGTGCTTAATTAATTAGTATATTACGAACAAAGATTGTTCACCAACAGTAAGGTAAGTTTATTATATGCTAAAAGCCAATCAACACGCAACAAAATGACCTATATTGCTCTTAATAGGGCTTTATGCTATTATTGGTGCATATGTCTTATCACATTATAAAGCATCAGGAGAAAGATATGTGGCAGAGATTCAAAGCATTAAAAATAGTACAGTCATTTGACATTTTAAAGGGGAATACAAGGGCCTCAGTAATTTGTGAACCATTATGGGGAATTCCTTATACAATTTATATTTTTTATTTCAGTCTCTATCTGATGGAGATGGGTATAACAGAACAACAGCTTGGAATAATTGCTGCGGTAGGATTCTTATCCAACGCAGTTTTCTCATTTTTTGCAGGTAGTATTACAGATTTTTTAGGCAGGAAAAAGACAACTTTTATTTTTGATCTAATCGGGTGGCCGATATCACTATTTTTATATCTTATTTCCAGAAGCCTCACAATGTTCATTATTGCTACAATTATTAATAATCTTTCAAAAATTGTCGCGGTATCATGGAATCTGATGGTGATTGAGGATGTAGACTCAGAGCAACGTAAATCAGCGTTTAACCTATTGAATATCATAAATATATCCCTTGGTATAATAACTCCAATCGGTGGCTTGGTAGTTGCAAAATATGGAATAATACAAGCAGAGCGATATTTTATTATATATGCAATTTTAAGTATGACAGCAATGATGCTCATACGAAACAGCAGATATGTGGAAACAAAGATAGGGCAACAGATTCGGGATAAACAAAAAGGCTTTGCTTTTAAAGAACTAATTAAGAAGGGAATGTACAAAGGCACCTTAAAGCAGCTACTCTCAAACAAACTGCTGAGGTTAGCCATGATTGTACAGATTTTGTTTAATCTGATAATACCCCTAGGTGCATATAACAGCATGTATTTTCTTCCCTATATGACCGATTACCTGGGAATAGATAGAGGCGCCGCCTCTATTTTAGGAGGTGCGTATGCCGGGGTCATGATGTTTGTGTTTTTATTTATTACACCAAACACATCCAGGAAAAATATACCTGCATCTATCCTGACCGGACTATTCCTTCAGACAGCTGCATTCTTCTGGATTACAATGCTTCCGGAAGGCATCTTATTATATGCAATATTAGCGGTAGGAGTTTATTCCCTCGGACATGGAATATTTATTCCATTCTTCAGTACTCTCTTGGCTGATGTCTCTGAGGGCAGGGAGCGGGCGGGTATCTATTCACTTCTAAATACGATCTCAGCCGTTTTGAGTGCGGTTATAGGAAGCGCTTCGGGCTTTATTTTTGCGGCAGATCCACGTTACATTTTTTATCTGACAGCATTTATTACATCACTTTGCTTTATTGGAATGATTTTGTTTATTGCTTATGAAAGAAAGCAAAAAAACACTGAGAATGGAGCAAAACACCTCGCAGAGTAATAAAAACAAATAAGCAAGGGAATCAATACCTTCACCAATGGGGTAGAATTTAATTTTCAATTAGGTAAATCAGGCGAAAACAAAAGTGAATAAATTGGTGCTTGAAATACCTTTCTAAACAATGTATAATAAACACTGCTGTAAAAAATGCAGTTAAAATTAATAATTCTATATTTCGAGGTGTAGCGCAGTTGGTAGCGCGCTTGGTTTGGGACCAAGATGCCGGGGGTTCAAGTCCTCTCACCTCGACCATCCTAATGCAAAAGGATTTGAGTTTTCAAATCCTTTTGTTT
>CAYUZC010000286.1:0-2866 GCA_964449525.1 uncultured Ruminiclostridium sp. | reverse complement strand
TGGATTAAAAATAATCCCTGCCTTGATAACAGTTTTTTTTGTGGTCTTTTGGCAGTTGGCGGTTGATATATTTAAAATTCAAACCTTTATTTTACCGAGCCCAATTAATATTTTAAGGTCTCTGTATGAAGAAAGAAGCTTGCTGCTTGCTCACACCCTTGTTACTTTAGGAGAGGCGCTGGTAGGGTTTTTCACAGCTGTAATATCAGGGATATTCTTTGGCCTGCTAATGGGATTTTATAGACCTGTCAGAATTGCTCTATACCCTATATTTGTAGTGACACAGACTATCCCGCTTATTATCCTGACCCCTCTTTTTGCAATTTGGTTCGGGTTTGGGTTTTTGCCTAAGGTAATAATTGTCGCGTTGGTCTGTTTTTTTCCCATTGCGGTTACATTCACTCAAGACCTTATAAAGACCGATGAGGATATGGATTTTATTTTAAAGGTAATGGGGGCAAGCAGATGGAAAAGCTTTATGCTTTCCAGAATACCCAAAGCCATGCCGGGATTGTTTTCAGGTCTGAAAATTGCTGCAACATACAGCATAATGGGGGCGGTTATATCTGAATGGGTTGGAGCGCAAAAAGGGCTTGGTATCTTTATGACACGAGCGATGACCAGCTTTAAGACCTCTGTGCTTTTTGCCGACGTTGTTTTGATTGTTGTTTTAAGTTTAGGCTTATACAAGCTTATAGAGATTATTGAAAAAAAGGTAACAAATAATATTGATTATGTTTGAAAAATGAAAGGAACGATTGTTAATGAATACAAAAAATATGTTTAATAGAATAGCATCAATTTTTTTAGCTTTAATTATTATTTTTTCTTTTACTGCTTGCTCGGGAAAGAAACAGCCCGGAACTCTTGAAAAGGTTACATTTGTCTTAGATTGGACTCCTAATACTAATCATACCGGAATTTATTTGGCAAAAGAAAAAGGTTTTTATAAAGATAATGGTCTTGATGTTGAGATTATTCAACCACAGGAAGGGTCTAGTGATACAATTGTGGCAGCAGGTAAAGCACAATTCGGAATCAGCTATCAGGAAGGTGTAACCTTTGCCAGAGCTGCAGGGGTACCACTGGTTTCTATCGCGGCGGTAATTCAACATAATACATCAGGATTTGCTTCTTTGAAGGATAAAAATATTCTTTCACCAAAGGACTTCGAAGGTAAAATATACGGGGGCTGGGGCTCTGAGATAGAAGAAGCAACTATAAAATATCTTATGGATCAAGCCGGTGCTGATTACTCAAAGGTTAAAATTATGACAACCGGGGATGCGGATTTCTTTCAGGCAAGTGCAACGGGACAGATAGATTTTGCATGGATTTTTGAGGGATGGGCAGGAATTGAAGCAAAACAAAAGGGAATGGAACTCAATTATGTTGATTTAGGTAAGGAAGCCCCTGTCTTTGACTATTACACACCTGTTATTATTGCTAATGAAGATACAATAAAAAACAATAAAAAGCTTGTAGAAGCATTTATGGAGGCTACAATTAAGGGCTATGAGTCGGCAATTGAAAATCCTGACCAAGCCGCTGATATTTTAATTGTAGCAGTTCCTGAGCTAAATAGGGAGCTAGTTCTTGAAAGTCAAAATTTCCTGTCGACACGTTACAAGGATGAAGCCGAAAAGTGGGGATTACAAAAAGAAGAGGTGTGGCAGCGCTACACCGATTGGATGTTTGAAAATGGCTTTATAGAAGAAAGCATCGATGTTACCAAGGCTTATACCAACGAGTTTATAAAATAGAAGGTATTATGGACAATAGTATTAAAATAAAAAAACTTAATATGGTATACACGGGACTTGAAGATGATGATGGCAGTGGCCTGGGAGTGTTATCCAATGTAAATCTGGTGGTTCAGGATAATGAGTTTGTTTCGTTACTTGGACCGAGCGGGTGCGGGAAAAGTACACTCTTAAGGCTGATTGCCGGTATAGAACAGGATTACGAAGGGGATATCCATCTTGGAAGTGAAAACCCCAGAAATAAAAGGATACCTGTTTGTTATATGCTTCAGAAGGACTGCCTCATGCCATGGCGCTCTATGCTGTCCAATGTTTTGTTGCCTATAGAAATAAAAAGGGGCGATATAAAAAAAGCAAAGGAAGACATAAAGCCTCTTATATCTGAGTTTGGTCTTGCAGGCTTTGAGAACTACAAGCCCAGGCAGTTATCGGGTGGCATGAGGCAAAGGGCGGCTCTATTAAGAACATATCTTATGGACGGCGAAATAATGCTCTTAGATGAACCCTTCGGAGCGTTGGACGAGATTACCAGAATGCAGATGCAAGAATGGCTTATTTCTGTATGGGAAAAGCATAAAAAAACAGTTCTTTTTGTCACTCATGACATAGACGAGGCAATCTATCTGTCAGACAGAGTGATTGTTATGAGTGACAGACCCGGGACTGTAAATGGTGAAATAAAAATTGATTTTGAGCGGCCAAGAAAAAGGGATATGATTCTGACTTCTCAGTTTGCAGAATATAAAAAAAATATCCTTGAACTCTTAAAAACATATTAGTGACATGGAAATTCCTGTTGCATATGGGAGTACCCGTGATATACACTATATTTTATAATAGTAAATGACGATCATCATCAAATGTCTCCTGCAGCAAAGCTTTCGACGTGTGTGTTGTACTTATTAGTAATTAGTCAAAATTTATTTTACTGATAGGAGTTAATCTATGTACAGAAGAATGTTGAAAAATTTATCACTATGTATTGTTATTATTATGCTTATTTCTATGTTCGGCGGATGTACCCGGGAAACCTCCACAAATCCGGACGTAAAGGGATCAGAATCCCCGGGAACGCCGATTTCAGAGACTCCAACAGCATCTAT
>CAYUZC010000285.1:0-2875 GCA_964449525.1 uncultured Ruminiclostridium sp. | reverse complement strand
AATAGGTAATAAAATAAAGAGGCTCAGATTAGAGAGCGGAATGACGCAGGAAGAGATTGCTGACCGCTGTGAGCTTACTAAAGGCTATATATCACAACTTGAAAGAGATCTTACGTCACCTTCTATTTCAACATTAGAGGATATCTTGGAGTGTCTCGGGACAAGTCTCCAAAAATTCTTTGGGGAAGAGGTTATTGATGAGCAGGTTGTTTTCAACGATTCGAACTATTTTGTGAAAGAAGCTGCAGATAATAGCTATGCAATAAATTGGATTGTTCCCAATGCAAAAAAGCGGCAGATGGAGCCTATTATTGTCGAGATTAATCCCAACTGCTCCTTTGAAGAAGATCAACCCCATCAAGGTGAAGAATTTGGTATGGTTCTGAGCGGAAGCTTGTACTTATCATTGGGAAAAGAGCGTTTTCGTCTGAAAAAAGGCGAATGTTTTATGTTTAAACCTAATAAGCCCCATGTCATGCGGAATACGGGAAAAACAGTTGCCAAGATATTATGGATATCAACACCACCAAGTTTTTAATTATAGGGGACGAGTAGAATGAATAAAAATCTTATTGAACTAAAAAATCTTACAAAACGCTATAATGATATGACTGCTGTTAACAGCATTAATCTGACTATAAAAGAAAATGAATTTGTTACTCTTCTGGGCCCCAGCGGATGTGGTAAAACAACTACTCTGCGTATGATTGGCGGATTCGAGGATCCCGATGAAGGGGATATTTTATTTGAGGGAAAGCTTCTAAACGATGTTCCTGCCCATAAAAGGAATTTAAATACTGTTTTTCAGCGCTATGCGTTATTCACTCATATGAATGTATTTGAAAATGTAGCTTTTGGTCTTCGGGTTAAAAAAGTCTCCAAAACTGAGATTGACCGAAGAGTAAAAAGAATGCTTAAAATGGTTGACTTAGATGGCTTTGAAAAGCGTTACGTTGACTCTTTGAGTGGCGGTCAGCAACAACGTGTTGCCATTGCCAGAGCATTGGTGAATGAACCCAAGGTACTTCTTTTAGATGAACCGTTGGGTGCCCTTGATTTAAAACTCAGAAAAGAGATGCAAATAGAACTTTTAGACATGCAAAGAAGTGTGGGGATTACATTTATTTATGTTACTCATGACCAGGAAGAAGCGCTTACCATGTCCGATACTATCGTTGTAATGAATAAAGGTGTTATTCAGCAGATTGGAACGCCTCAGGATATATATAATGAGCCTACTAACCGATTCGTAGCCGATTTTATCGGCGAGAGCAATATAATAGAAGGAATTATGATAGAGGATTTCAAGGTATCCTTTGACGGCTTGGTTCTTGATTGCGTTGATAAGGGCTTTGCACTAAATGAGCCTGTAGACATAGTTATCAGACCTGAGGACATCCGAATAGTAGTCAATCCTGATGAGGGGATGATTAAAGGAACGGTTACTTCAGTTGTATTCAAAGGTGTTCACTATGAAATGCTTATTGAATCAGATACACGAGAATACTTAGTTCAGCGTACCATGATGTTCCCGGAAGGCAGCGTTGTAGGTATGAATGTGCAACCGGCTGATATACAAGTTATGAAAAGGGGGGATGTGCCATGCAACGAAGAGGAAGAGGGAGAGGGAGAATAGCATATCCCTATGTAGTATGGATGGCTATATTTATTATCGTACCCTTGTTTTTGATTCTTTTTTATAGTTTTACAGAGGGAGATATTCATAGTTTCAGTGACCTAAAATTCTCGCTTAACAGCTATAAAAAAGTGTTGGAGCCTATATATTTAAAGGTAATAGGAAATTCTTTTATCTTGGCCGGGATTTCAACTCTAATATGCCTCTTTATAGGATATCCTGTTGCAATGATTATTGCCAACACGGATATAAGATACAGAAATCTATTGTTGATGTTCTTCTTAGTTCCAATTTGGATGAATTTTCTACTTAGAACATATGCATGGATGTCACTTTTATCTCCTAATGGGCTTATTAATAGATTTTTATTGATGATTGGTCTTCCCAAGCTTGAAATAATGCCCGGAAATGGCGCTGTCCTCTTGGGGATGGTTTATAATTTCCTGCCTTTTATGGTATTGCCTATTTATACAGTGCTGAGTAAGATCGACAAGCATGTTTTAGAGGCTTCCAGCGATCTTGGGGGAAACAGTGTTACAACGTTTTTAAGGGTTATTTTGCCATTAAGTATACCGGGGATTGTTTCGGGAATTACTATGGTTTTTTTGCCGGCAGTCAGTACTTTTGTAATATCCGGCCTTCTAGGTGGAGGTAAAACACCACTTATAGGCGACTTAATAGAGCAGCAGTTCCTGTCATCACGAAATTGGCACTTTGGATCATCTCTATCAATAATATTGATGGTTATGATTCTCATTTCAATGGCCATAATGTCGCGCATTGATAACAGTTCAGAAGAAGAGAGGAGGAAGATTTAATGCAAAAAACCATAAAAAGAATATATATGGGAATAATTTTTCTTTTCCTCTATGCGCCTATTATAGTACTAATTGTTTTTTCATTTAATAAATCTAAATCCCGAGGTCAATGGGGTGGCTTTACTCTAGACTGGTATTTTGACCTTTTTAAGGACAGGCAGATTCGTGAAGCACTTTATTATACTATTCTTATTGCTGTGCTATCAACGCTGATTTCTACCGTTGTGGGTACGATTGCTGCCCTGGGAATAAATAATATGGCCAAATTTAAGAGAAATGTTGTGCTGAATATAAACAATCTCCCGGTGCTGAACCCGGATATTGTTACGGGTGTTGCCCTTATGACATTATTTATTTCAGTGAAGATTCAACTTGGTTTTATTACAATGCTGATTGCGCACATAGTGTTTAGCATACCCTA
>CAYUZC010000284.1:0-2878 GCA_964449525.1 uncultured Ruminiclostridium sp. | reverse complement strand
ACAGTTCGCTTTATATTTTCATTTTTACTGATTATGATTGCAATAAAACTGTTTAATATACAGACAGTCACTGGTAAACAGTATTCAACAGAAGCTGCTATGCAACAAAGTCGCAACAGGCTTATTTATAGAGAACGGGGAGATATTTTAGACAGAAATGGTATAAGTTTTACTGGTAGAGATACCTACTGGAAAGCTATCCTGCAACCTGTTACGCTCATCAAGAACCCGAACACATTAAGGACTATTGCAGATGTCTTAGTTCTGGACTCTGTATATCTTAAAGATCAGCTCTCAAAAGACAATTTACCTTATGTGACCAATATTACTCCTGCCCAAGCAAAGGCTATAATAGATTCTTCACTTATTGGAATTAGTGTTATAGATTTAAGAACCCGATATGATGAGAATACGTTGGCTCCACATATACTGGGGTATGTTGATGAGAAAGGTGCGGAGGGATTAGCCGGAATTGAAAAAGCATATCAGAATACATTAAAACGTGGAAGTGGTGTATATGCCGGTATATTAGCAGATGCCGGAGATGGTTTTATGAGCGACATGGGTTATCGTATTTGGAATAGCATGGGTAATGAGAGGCTAAACATTCAATTAACCTTGGATTATCATTTACAGAGTATTGTTGAGAGAACTATGAATCGTATGGTAGACAAGGGCTCTGTTGTGCTTTTGGATATACTTACCGGAGAAATTCTAGCCATTTCATCAAGACCTAATTTTGACGCTTCGAATATTAATCCTTCCTTGTTGGATGAGGGACAACCATTGTTTAACAGATCCCTCGGAGCATACACACCCGGGTCGATTTTTAAAATGATAACAGCAGCAGCTGCTTTGGAAAATGATATTTCACCTGATATTACATTTGATTGTCCAGGATATGCGGATTTAGGCGGTTTAATTATGAAATGCACAAGTTATGAAGACGGTGGCCATGGAAGTATAAATATGGCTCAAGCCTTTGCCCGATCATGCAATTCATACTTTATTAATCTCGGAATGCTAGTAGGCCGGGATAGCATTTTAAATATGGCTGAAAAATTTGGACTTGGAAGAAATACAGGTTTAGAAAATGAAGGCATTGAAGAGTCTTCGGGCACTCTCCCAAGCTGTATAGGTAATGCGTCACCTGCTGAAATCGGCAATATATCAATCGGGCAAGGTGAAGTTTTAATATCGCCTGTTCAGGCTGCCAATATGGCATCAGTTATAGCTAATGGAGGAATACTAAATAATGTGACATTGATAAAGGCAATTGTAAATGATCAAGGCGAAAGAATAAGAAATATCAGTATCCCAACTTGGAGCAGGGTTATCTCAAAAGAAACTGCTTCTGCTCTTCAGGGAATGATGCTGTTAACGGTTCAATCCGGAACCGGAAAATGGGCTGATATAGGCGGTCACGGTGGAAGCGCGGGAAAAACCGGGAGTGCTGAAACAGGATGGGTAAAGGATAATAGAAATATCCTACATGCATGGTTTACGGGGTATTTTCCTATAGATTGTCCTCGCTACGCTCTTTGTGTATTTATTGAGGATGGTAAAAGTGGATCAAGTAGTGCTGCACCAATTTTCGCAGAAATATCAGCGCAGATAATGGATGCAGGTTACTGACGACGGCAGTAGCTTGCTACCAATCAGCCTTCGCTATCGCTTGTCTTCTTGGGCAAGCCTTGCATGGGTGCTACTACTGTTTCCTTAAGTCGCTTTCGCTCCTTGTAAACAGTGTAGCGACCTTCAGCCATGGATGCCCTAGTGCCGCGGTGCCACGGACGGCAAGGAGCGGCCAATCGATAAACTTCGTCATATTTCCCTTGTTTTATAATCGTAAAAATAGAAAAACCTGCTTGTAATGTGTATTTTAGCTTATAATTGCAGGTAATAGAAAAACTTTTCTTGTAATATGTGAGGCGGGACAATATAATTAACTCATATTAATCAAGGGAGGTTTTAACGTGAATGAGAAAATAAGGGTTCTGGTAGCTGATGATAACGTTTCATTTGGAATGATTATAACAGAGTTCTTAGAGAGCCAGAGTGACATTGAAGTGACAGCTAGAGTCGAGAACGGGGAGGACGCAATTGAAATGATTGATAAAACAAATCCGGATATTGTTGTTCTTGATATTATTATGCCTAGACTTGACGGATTAGGTGTTTTAATGAAATACAAAAATGTCAATCCATCTGAAAAACCTTTATTTATTATTTTATCTGCTGTAGGACAAGACACAATAACACAGCAAGCTCTCTCCTTAGGCGCTATTTATTACATTGTTAAACCTTTCGATTTAAGTGTATTAGTTGATAGAATTAAAGAATTAGTAAGAACTCACAGCCCTACGGTAATCAGAATGGAACCGACAGTTCAACCAACCAGTCTTTCAAAGTCAAATTTTGGGGGAGATAATATTCAGACAAAAATAACCCAAATCATGAGGGACGTCGGTGTACCGGCTCATATTAAAGGATATCAATACATGCGTGACGCGATTATAATGGCGGTCAAAGATCGTGAAATAATTAGTGCGGTAACTAAAAGGCTCTATCCAGAGCTTGCTAAGAATCATAAGACAACTCCCAGCAGAGTTGAGCGCGCTATACGTCATGCCATCGAAGTTGCTTGGAATAGAGGCAAAGTGGATACTATAAACGATTTATTCGGCTATACTATTAATACACGCAAGGGAAAGCCCACTAATTCCGAATTCATAGCGTTGGTTGCAGATACATTAAGACTGAGTGAAAAAATTGCCAATTAATTGAGTGGAATAAAAATTAAAGTGTTTTAAGCTGGAAAAATATTTTTACATTTCGCTTGTAAATTTATTATTATGGTGGTATACTAAGTCGGTAA
>CAYUZC010000283.1:0-2880 GCA_964449525.1 uncultured Ruminiclostridium sp. | reverse complement strand
ATCCCTCCGGAACGTCCAAACAAGTTGTCGGCTTTTCTCGGTAGAATCACTCGCAATCTGGCTCTACACGTTTGGAGCAAACCCAGAGTAGTATTGCGGCAGATCGCATTGTGTTTAAAACACTCCAAGACCGTGCAGATTACTCTGATGCGTTCATAATCGTTCCATATGTTCACAAAGTAGCGTCGGAAGGCGATAATATGCAAACTGCCATCGCCGAATATGCGGAAACAATAGGAGACAGGATACAAACCCGTCAATGGGATAACTACACGATTTCCACGGGCAACAGAATCCTCATTCGCCAAACGCTGATCGGCGGATGCACTATGGATGAACCGAACAATTTGCTTCGTGCCGGGGGCATTTACTTGCTTCCCGTAAAATTTATTCCTTACTTGGGTGCGTATGAAGTGGCCGGAGATCTTGATGTGCTGTTTGAGCTTGATGCCGAAGGGAAAATAGTATCTCACTCGCGATTCCCGGAACTCAACAAGTACGATGGCAAAGCATTCTCGGAATTGCTAAACGCTGTCCGGGAGATATATCCGGCACCCGAAACTGAGTTTAATGAGCAGCCGATTGATTCACTTGAACAAGCTGAAATGCAAATAAACACAGCTTACATCAATTCCGGTTTCCGCAAGTTCACAACAGTATTTGAAAAAGAAAGTGTTATAAAAGGCGCAGATGTTTATCTATTCAAAGTTACTTTCGGTGATAATGGTAATAACGGTTCTGAATACGGGGCGA
This sequence comes from uncultured Ruminiclostridium sp., assembly GCA_964449525.1. Classification (GTDB taxonomy): domain Bacteria; phylum Bacillota; class Clostridia; order DSM-8532; family DSM-8532; genus DTU059. The sequence goes on along the minus strand of CAYUZC010000283.1, from coordinate 2,127 downwards.
TCGCGAAAACAAACGGAGCATTCATAAGGGGTTCGATAGACACAAATGGTGAATTTCGAATATACGGCGGCTTAGGAGGTTTTCCGAAGAACGTTAAATAGAGAATAAAAATTATCAAAACGGACACCATGCGTTGACAACGGTGTCCGTTTTTTTCTTATTTTATGCGGCTTTCTGTATTCAGTTTGCCTTACGGGGTAGGTTCACAATCTGTCCTTGCGACTTCCCGCCTTTAGGCGTGCCCTGTTTATATAATAATTTGTTTTTCTTTTTACTACTTCCTTCTACCGAATAATCTTAAAAAGGTTAGGAACAGATTAATAAAATCCAGATATAGGCCTAATGCACCTATAATCCCAAGGTTTCCTCTCAGTGCCACATCGCCCTCTGTTCCAAAGTAATAGGATTTTAGTTTTTGCATATCATAGGCTGTTAAACCAAGGAATACTACCAGGCTCAAGATGCTGATAAACCAATCCATACCACTGCTTCTAAGGAATATATTGACTATTGAAAGAACCAAAAGTCCAATTAACCCCATAAACAATATTGTACGGAATTGTGTTAAATCAGCTTTTGTAAAGTATCCATACACACACATAACACCAAAGGTAATAGCCGTAATACCAAATGCAGCTACAATTGAACTTCCGGTATAAGCCAAAAATATTATGGATAAGGTCACTCCATTTAAAGCAGCATAACCTAAAAACAGTCCCAGCGCAGTACCGTATTTCAGTTTAGTAATACGGGCCGATAAAACGGCAACCAACACAAGTTCACCAATCATTAATCCAAAAAACAAAAAATTGTTTGTTACAAGTGTTAAAACCAGGTTATAATTCGTTGATACATAAAATGAAACTCCCGCCGTAAGCAAAAGTCCTATGAACATCCAGCCAAAAACCTTTGATATAAAAGCATTCATGCCTTTAACAGAAGCATATTCCTCTTCAAATGTTCCGTAATTTCTGTAATTCTCTTGCATATTTTTCACCTCTGTTTAATTATACTTATTTATATTAATTATATACTGAAATCGGGCTAAAGTAAAATTTGGTCAAAAATCAACCCAGTTTGCTGGTGCATTTTTTTCGGGAATCGGTAATGAGCTATAATGGGAGAATAATTCTCATCCCAAGAAATAAGCATATCATTTTCTTGAGTGTAAGGCCCGGAATTGTGGATTATATAAGGCACTCCGTCCTTGTTTCTTTTATCCGATATGATAGCGATATGTTCCAAAGGATCGTCGAATACAACAATATCTCCGGCCTGCCATTCCTTAAGATTTTCAATATCAAGAGGAATTATCTCTGTTGTTAGAGACAATGCAAAACGGTCAAAAAACACACGGAGATTTTTAACCCGGCGGAAATCTATATTCGGGTCGGGATTACCTTGAACTCTTGGATACAGTTTCAGATTATTTTTAATATCCTCATCGACCATATCTTTTAAAAGAAATCCGGCGTTTTTAAATGCCCGCCATATAACATCGGTACATACACCTTCATCATCGGGCGGATAGCCTCCTTCGTAGTAAGCGTCAGTATACCGGGGCTTGTTTTCAATGTCCTTACGAGCACCCTCTACTATATCGTCTAAATCATTAATTCCGTCTTCATCCTGGTCAGAAGTGCATGTAATGCGCTCAATTACTAGTTCTTCAACTTCAGGTGTAGACTTTGGCCTTGGTAGAATAATGCCTATAGCTTCGTTAGGTTGATGTTTGATTTCTATTTCCTCTGGTTTATTACCAAAACGGGTACATCCGGTGAATCCGGTACAAACAATTATGACGATAATCGCTATTATAATCAGTTTGTAAGCCAATTTCCTCATAAGACACCTCATAGAAGTTTTACTACTAAAGCCAAACTTACTTCTTTTGACATCCGGGGCAATAGTATACGCTTCCGCCCATATAAGCTTCTTTAACGATATTGTTTCCGCAGATTTTACATGGTTTGTCAACTGTGTTCTTGCTGACTTTAGTTTTATACCCTCCGAAACATCCGAATAAGTCTCTTTCGGTATCCCTGCCGCCCTTTGAGACCATTTCAATAAGGGTACCCTTTATCGAATTAAATAAAGTAGTTTTTTCTTCCTGAGTTAAAGAAATTA
>CAYUZC010000282.1:0-2880 GCA_964449525.1 uncultured Ruminiclostridium sp. | reverse complement strand
CTGACCTACCACGTTGGCTGATTTAGTTTTTTGTCCCCTTAGCAGACCCATCTTGTACATGGTATAAAGAAGCTTGCGATGAGAAGGCTTAAGCCCGTCTATCTCAGGGATGGCACGGGAAACAATTACGCTCATGGCGTAAGGCATATAATTAACCTTTAAGGTCTCCACAATCTTCTGCTCTATATGTTTATTGTCCATATTTGGTCTCCTTTTGCATAACACCCGGGGAAGTTATTCTGTATTCTCTCCATGTTCTTAATGATGTATGGTGCTTGTTGTGGCGCCTACCCACTAAGATACGTCAATAAATTCCATGTACTCATGCCCATGCTCAGAAATATAGTCTTTTCGTCCTTGTAGGTTATCTCCAAGCAACAAATCAAAGAACTTCTGCGTATCCTCTATATCATCAGGCATGACTTTAATTAGCCTGCGTGTTTCAGGATTCATCGTTGTAGTCCACATCATGTCCGGATCATTTTCGCCCAAGCCCTTGGATCTTTGAATAGACACTTTCTGTCCATTGAGCTTTCCAATGATTTTATTTTTTTCCTTCTCTGTATAAGCAAAATAGCTCTTTCCCTTAGAACTTATTTCAAATAGTGGTGATTCGGCTATATATACCCGTCCTCTTTCTATAAGAGTAGGCACTAATCTATAAAGCATTGCTAGAATAAGAGTTCTTATTTGAAATCCGTCAACATCAGCATCGGTGCAGATAATTATTTTATTCCATTTTAGATTATCGAAATTAAATGTACTTAAATCCTTATTGTGCTTTGACCTAATCTCTACACCGCACCCTAAAACCTTTACCAGATCAACAATTATTTCACTTCTGAAAATACCGCTATAATCAGCCTTGAGACAATTAAGGATTTTTCCCCTTACAGGCATAATAGCCTGGAACTGGCTGTCTCTTCCCATTTTTACCGAACCTAAAGCCGAATCGCCTTCAACTATGTAAAGCTCTCTTTTATTGAGGTCCTTACTCCTGCAATCAACAAACTTTTTAACTCGGCTGGATATATCCATAGAACCGCCAAGCTTCTTCTTCACATCGATTCTTGCTTTTTCCGCCGACTCACGGCTTCGTTTGTTTATAAGAATCTGAGTCGCTATTCTCTCTGCTTCTTCTTTATTCTCGATTAAGTAGACTTCAAGCTGTTGCTTTAAGAAGTCAGTGATTGCCTCTTGAATAAACTTGTTATTAATGGCTTTCTTGGTTTGGTTCTCATAGCTTGTTACGGTCGAAAAGGTGTTCGTTATAAGTATGAGACTGTCTTCAACATCATTATATGTTATCTTGCTTTCATTCTTATTATATTTATTATTGTTTTTTAGATATTTATCAATTTCATATACAAAGGAGTTCCGTACAGCCTTATCCGGCGATCCGCCGTATTCAAGCCAGCTGGAATTATGATAGTATTGTACAGTGTTGATTTCATTATTAAAACAAAAAGCAATCTCCATCTTAACCTTGTATTCAGGCTTATCTTCACGGTCTTTGCCTCTTGCCGCCCCCTCGAAATAACAGGGTTGGGATAATCCCTTATCCATACTCAGTTCAGCAACATAATCCGCTATCCCTTTTTCATAAATAAATTTGTCGGTCACTCCCGATTCTTCATCTGTGAACTCGAAAACAAGACCGGCATTAACAACAGCCTGTCTTTTTAAAATATCTTTGAAGAATTCGGCGGGAATTCTTATATCGGTAAAAACATCTCTGTCAGGCTTCCATGTTTGTGCTGTACCGGTATGTTCATAATTGAACTTTTTCTTCTTTAATCCGCCGATGTTGTTACCTTTTTCAAAATGGAGCTCATATTTATACCCATCGCGATGAACCGTGACATCCATATATTCAGAGCTGTATTGAGTAGCACATGCGCCTAAGCCGTTCAAACCCAGTGCAAATTCATAGTTTTCACCCGTATTATTGGAATACTTTCCTCCGGCATATAGCTCGCAAAAAACCAGTTCCCAGTTAAATCGTTCCTCATTTTGGTTGTAATCTACGGGTATACCACGCCCATTATCCTCTATTGTGATAGAATAATCCTTGTGCCTGATTACCTTAATCAGCTTTCCATGGCCTTCCCTAGCTTCATCAATTGAATTTGATAAAATTTCAAAAAATGAATGTTGGCAACCTTCTAAACCATCGGACCCAAATATGACAGCAGGTCTTAACCTGACTCTGTCAGCACCTTTTAATGATGTGATACTTTCATTATCATAGTTTTTCTTTTGTCTGGCAGACATTTTTTCACTCCCACCGTTGTAATTAATTTTCTTGCAGAATATTTATCATTAGGCGGTATTGGATTCATTCAAAATTATAATACCCAAAACAATAAATTACTATTATATTTTACCAAACATCTGTTCTTAATGCAAAGTGGGTTTATCAAAGGATATATGTAACTTTAATGCATTGACAGATCTTAACTTATATATCTACAATAACATATGGAAACAATAATTTATTGATAAGGGGGTATCGTCGTGCGAAAATTTAAATTTGCAATTTTGGGAGCAGGCAATATAGCTGAAAAAATGGCTTCAACAGTTATCCATATGCCACAGATTATTCCTTATGGAGTGGGTTCAAGAGATTTGGCACGGGCTAAGGATTTTGCTCAGAAATATGGATTTGCAAAAGCTTTTGGCTCATACGAAGAGATGGTTGAGGATCCTGAAATTGACCTTGTTTATGTAGCAACACCTCATTCCCATCATTTTAAGCACTCCATGATGTGTTTAAAACACGGTAAGCATGTATTATGTGAAAAATCATTTACAACAAATGCTACGCAGGCACAAAAGCTTACCGAATATGCCAGAGCAAATAACCTGGTAATAGCTGAA
>CAYUZC010000281.1:0-2882 GCA_964449525.1 uncultured Ruminiclostridium sp. | reverse complement strand
CGTCGGGGAAGGACTGTATAAATTCATAGGCTTGAGCAGCTTTACAGGCCTCAATTATCTCATCGTCCGTGGCATTTTCATTACCCCACTTTAAGTTTTCCTTTATTGTTCCGGAAAAAAGGACATTCTTTTGGAGAACCATTGCTACTGAATTTCTTAATGTATCAAGGCGATAATCTTTCACATCATGCCCACCAACAAGTATTCTACCTCCCAATACATCATAAAGTCTTGGTATAAGCTGAACCAGCGTTGTCTTTGCTGAGCCGGTGCCTCCTATTATGCCTATGGTTTCACCGGATTTTATTTTAAAGTTTATGTCGCAAAGAGTTAAATTGTCCTTATTCTTGCTGTAGCTAAAATCGACATTTTCAAATATAACTGAACCGTTTTCAACCATAATGTCGTTAGCAGATGTGTTATCTTTAATATCTATTTCTTCGTCGATTACCTCGATGATTCTGGTCATTGACGCTCTTGACATGACAATAATAACAAAGGCCATAGTGATCATCATGAGGGAAACCAAAATTTGCGTAACATAGCTTATGAAGCCCATAAGCTCACCGGGCTTCATTTGACCCCTGATTATCATATTTCCTCCAAACCACGAAATTGCAATCATACATGCATACATTACAAATTGCATCAGTGGCATGTTCAAAACCAGTATTTTTTCTGCTTTCATCTGTGCCAAGCGGACAGCATCGGCCGCCTGTCTGAATTTCTCATTTTCGTGGTTTTCACGTACAAAGGCTTTAACAACCCGAATTCCCGTGAGATTTTCCTGAACCATAGCATTCAAAGCATCATATTTCTTAAGCATTACCCTAAAAAGCGGGAAGGCTTTGGTACCAATAAAGTACAGAGCGGTACTCAATAGGGGAATGGCGACCAAAAATATTATACAAAGCTTTGGGTTTATAGTATAGGCCATCAGTGTTGCGCTTATTAACATTATTGGAGCTCGTACAAGCATTCTTATTGAAATTTGAAAAGCCATCTGAGTATGGTTAATGTCAGTGGTCAGTCTGGTGATGAGAGAAGCAGTACTAAACCTATCCACATTGGCAAAGGAAAACATCTGTATTTTTTCAAACAGAGTTTTTCTAAGACCTTTGGAAAAACCCACACTGGCTGTTGCAGCAAATTTTCCGGCGAAAACCCCGAAAAACAAGGAAGACAGTGCCATTAATATCATGAGTCCACCTATTTTAAGTATATAATTGGTATCACCGTTCTTTATGCCTACATCGATTATTTTTGACATAAGAAAAGGTATATATATTTCTAGAATTACCTCTGCAATTACAAAGAGAGGTGTCAATATTGCATGTCTTTTATATTCTCCCAGACTCGGAAGAAGTTTTTTAATCATTAAGAGTCCTCCTTTTGCCAAAGTACAGTTATCCAAGCCAATGAAGCAGCTCGCCGACTCCTATACCAAGGTAATTTCCTAGTGTATAACCTAAAATTCCGCAGAGTATGCCCGGCAAAATAATCTCATCGTTATGTAATACATTTGCGACAGGAATAATAAAAGCGGGACCGAAAACCCCTGCGGTTGAAGTAATCATCATGGTGTGATAATCTATCCCCCAGATTTTTGCCATGATAATGTGAAGTAATACAGTTCCGAATTGAATTATCAATAGCATTCCCAACAAAACCAATGAACTGCTTACAGCAGAAAAATCAAAGCATAAGCCCATTCCGACAGAAAACATTAATAAGAAATATTGTCCTGAACTATATGAGCCGGGTGCATTTCGTATTCTTTTAATAAATGAAATCAGAATGCCAAAACTGGTTACTAAAAGCATTATTAAGGCTGTATATTCACCCAATTTAGCTAAACCGGTATTACCATACCGGCTTGGAATTAACAGACAAATACCCATTGAAATTGCAACGCTTATTATGGAAACAACTACGAGACCGACACGGGAAAGGAAGGCTTTTAAAGGCTTTACGCTTTGTTTTTCGCCGCTGAATGTTTCGGCATAGTACTTAGCCTCATCTAAGTTATAACTGCCTATCTGCATATATTCCGGTAATAACTTTTTCAGTGCTCGTGGCATTATTGAAAGCAACATAAAAAAGTAAATACCGCCACCGATCATGTCAGCAGTTTGCAAAAGCATAATCCGTTCGGGTCCTGCATTAAGCCCATGTCCGATTGAAATCATATTAGGTGTGCCGCCGGTATATGTTCCGACAAGCATGCCACTTATATTGTGAGCATTCGGAAGCATATCTTTTAATATGAAAAATGACACTATTGCCACCATTAATACTGCGATGGTGTTCATGGTAAATGAGATTATCATAGGCTTTGCCAGTTTTTTAAGTGCAGGAAGGTTTGCCGAAAACAAAATCAAGGGCATCCCTATTAACACCAAAACTGAGGAAAAATCGGCCGCCAGAGTAATATCAGCACCCGCATTTTTAAAAGGGGCGCTCAATAAAAACCCGGTAAAATAGCAAATGAAAACAGGTCCGATGGTTTTCAAAAATGGGATTTTCTCAGAAGCAAGCATAATGATACGGGGTATAAATATGATAACTAAAATCATAATTATAGTTGCAATTATTATTATCTACCCCCCATGCAATAATATTCTATAGTATATCACAACAAATTATATATTAAATGTAGATTATTGCACAATAATTATATGATAGAATGAATCATATAAAGTTGTAATGGTGGGATATATGATGAATATTGGTTTTTTTGATTCCGGGATTGGCGGGCTGTCAGTGCTACGAGAGGCTATTACGCTTTTACCGAATGAGAATTATATATATTATGCTGACTCTGATAATGCTCCTTATGGAACAAAAACCAAAGAGGAGGTAAAGAGGCTTACTTTCGACGC
>CAYUZC010000280.1:0-2893 GCA_964449525.1 uncultured Ruminiclostridium sp. | reverse complement strand
ATTGATGTTATATACCTTAATAAGCAATATATCTACGAGAGTCGCGAGAAAATGATTAGGTTATGGGAAGAATTATTAAAGGAGAATGTGGTTCAGTAGTATGAAGCCGGAAAAGAAATCATTAATGCTGCAGCTAAAATGGACAGTATTAGCCTTAAGTGCCGCAATAATTGCAATGTGGTTTCTTTTTTATTCCTATATGCACAATATGTTAAGAGATTACGTGGTTGAAAGTATGGAGCAGGTATCTTCAAAGATAATATCGGAGCTTAACCGCTCATTTCTTCAATTGGAGGAAGTATCATTCGCCTTATCGGAAGAGAAAACCGTGGTTCAATTAATGAAAGCACAGGACAGTATAGAATTCCATAATAGTACATATGCCGTAGAAAAGGTTCTGAGCAGGTTTTCGATGGATACTACCTTTATGGATAATATTATTCTTTGCAATGAATATGGAAAATTCTATCGCTATTCGGGAAGCATCAGTAATACAGGAATCCAGAGGATGATGAATATAATTAATAGGGCTGATGTAACCAGAAGTATTAAAATTAGGTTGGATGACAGCAATTATGTTGGATATGTATCGGATATAAATAGTAATGATTCCGATGTCGGGAAAATTGTAATGTTAACCGATGAAAAGGATATATACAGGTTATTTGGGCAGTTGGCAGGTAATGAGGATATGAAGATTGCTCTTGCAGCCGGCGGTAAAATCATTGTTTCAAGTGAAGCAACGATGATAGGGAAGGAAATAAAAGAGCTTATTATCAACAATTCATATTTCGTACATAAACAGGTCGGGTTCACACCCTTTGAATTACTGGTCTCTTATAATGATTACAACAAGGAAATGAGTTATTTATTCTTTGCTGCTATGATAACCATGGCTGCTATACTGGTGATTATGCTAGAGGTATTTCTGCATTTTTGGAAAAAGAAATTCTTTGCACCGCTTCAAACTGTAATATCACAGGTTGAATCCTTTAAACACGGGAAGGGAGAAGTATTATCGTTGACCGGAATGGAGCATTTCGATGGGCTGGTAAGTGGTATCAACGATATGGTGGAACGAATAGAGCAACAGGAAAAGGAAGTATTTGAGGCTACATATTCCATGCAGGAAGCCGAAATAAGAAAGCAAAAAGCCTTTATTGTTTCTTTAAAAAAGCAGATAAGCGCTCATTTTACGGTAAATGTTCTAAATATTATTAAAGCACTTTCTGCAACAGGCGAGAATGAAAAAGCGGGTTTGATGTGTGACGGTCTTTCCTTCCTCCTTCGCTATGCCAATGCCGGAGATAGTTATATAAGCGGTATGGATGAATTCTTCGTGCTGGAAAAATATACTGGGATTATGGAGATTCGATATTCTAACCGGTTTATGGTTGAGATTGATATGGAGGATTATCTGGAGGAAGTGGAATTGCCCAGAATGCTGTTACAGCCAATTGTGGAAAATGCTATTTTACATGGATTAAGCGGCACAGGTGAAAAAGAAAATGGGCGGGTACATATATATAGTATTCTGGAAACGGATTGCTTTAAGATTATTGTAGAGGACAATGGAGAGGGAATAGAAAAAGAAAAGCTAATTGCACTTATGGAGGATATACTAAATGCAAATGAAGAAGATGCCCCGGTGGAGGGCTTATCCCATGTGGCGCTAATAAATATACAAAGAAGGATTGCTTCGTATTTTGGTGGGGAATATGGCATTTTAGTAGAATCTGAAAAAGGCAAGGGAACAACGGTAACAGTAAGGCTTCCAATTTTACGCAGAGGATTCTAGAGTTATATAATAAAGATTATCTGCTGACCTGCGCGGAGCATACCACACAAGGTTAGTTGTATCACAATAAAGTATTTACGAAACGGAGAAAACATTATGAAAAAAGCACTTTCACTTTTACTCGCCGCAATTCTAGCATTATCGCTCACCGCCTGCGGCGGAAAGCCCACCGAAAGCTCGGCGACAACGACTAAAACGCCAGATATGCAAGCCGACGCAACAACTAATCCCGATGAAAAAGAAAAGCTAACCGAAAGCACGACAATAGTAAAGCCCAGCGAGGACAACGAATACTCAAAATGGAACAGCGTGTTTATTGCAGAAAACGGCGACTCTATGACCTTAAATATTTATGAAAGCGGACGCGTCGACTATAAATATCGTTATTCCACAGGCGGTACGGAAAGCTTTTTTGATGAAAACACGGAAATCAACGGCGATACGATTACGATGAACGGCTCGGATTTCGATACGGAATATGGCGCGGAGTTTACTCTGAACGGCGATGTTCTTCATTGTATGGCGTGGAACAAAATGATTGACGAAGCCGAGAAATATGTGTATATCGACATCGATATGTATAGAGACGGAAAGCTCAAAAACGGCTCGACGGTAACGATTCCCGCAGCAACAACCGCCGCGACGGTTATCGCCGAGGAAATTCAACATATATACAAAACCGTTCGGGACGACAAACCCGACGATTGGGACTATTTTACCGCGGGCGAGTATATGGAGGTGTTGTACAGCACCACGGGCGGGATTGGCTTTACAATGGTTTTCGTTAACCATAATCCCAATACCTACGCAAGCTATGCCTCATCAAGCGAAATAGGCACATATACAACCGTTCAATCATATTCCGGCGGCAATGACGGAACAATGAACAGCGAATATATCGGAAAAGCGAAAATTGAGTTCTCGGGCGATTATGCCTATGTAACGTTTGAGGACGGCGACACAATAGACCTTATAAGAGTTCAATAATCACGGCCTTATATAACAAAAATCAAAAACGAAGAATTATTATGGCTTACGACAAAAGCTTTCGTAGAATTTGGAATAAATTTTACGAAAGCTTTTTTGTGATTTGGC
>CAYUZC010000279.1:0-2895 GCA_964449525.1 uncultured Ruminiclostridium sp. | reverse complement strand
TGCGGCTGTAGGTATAACATTCGAGGAAGCTGATTTCTTTATTAGTGACTTTAAGAAAACCGGTGCCATAGAAAGAGCTGTTCTTTTTATGAACCTTGCAAATGACCCGGCAGTCGAACGTATAGCAACACCGCGTATGGCTTTAACAGCAGCCGAATACCTGGCATTTGAAAAGGATATGCATGTTCTTGTTATTATAACCGATATTACAAACTACGCAGAAGCTCTCCGTGAGGTATCTGCCGCTCGTAAAGAGGTTCCCGGCCGTCGTGGATATCCCGGATACCTGTATACCGATTTGGCTTCATTGTATGAACGCGCAGGACGTATGAAGGGCAAGGACGGATCAATAACATTGATTCCTATACTCACCATGCCTGAGGATGATAAGACCCATCCAATTCCTGACCTTACAGGCTATATCACCGAGGGTCAGATTATATTAAGCCGTGAGCTTCACAAGAAGGGCTTAACTCCTCCAATAGATGTATTGCCTTCCCTTTCCCGTTTGAAGGATAAGGGTATAGGAAAAGATAAAACCCGTGAGGACCATGCCGATACAATGAACCAGTTGTTTGCAGCGTATGCAAGAGGTAAGGACAGTAAAGAACTTGCAGCAATCTTGGGTGAGGCGGCATTAACCGATATAGATAAGCTTTATGCAAAGTTTTCCGATGAATTTGAAAAGCAGTACGTCTCACAAGGTTATGAAACAGACAGAAGTATAGAAGAAACGCTGAACTTGGGATGGGAGCTCTTATCCATTTTACCTGAATCTGAGCTCAAGCGTATAAAGACTACCTTAATTGAGAAGTATTATCCGAAAAATAAGGAGTAAACCATGGCAAGGCTGAATGTAAATCCTACCCGTATGGTGCTGACAAATCTTAAAAAGAAGCTAAAAACAGCAAGACGGGGCCATAAATTATTAAAGGACAAGCGTGACGAGCTTATGAAAAAGTTTTTAGCGATTGTCAAAGAAAACCGGAGCGAACGTGAGCTGGTTGAAAAAATGCTCAAGGATGTTTATTCACGGTTTATTATGGCACGTGCTTTGATGAGTGATACCCATTTGGAGGAAGCCTTGATTTTCCCGAAGCAAAAGGTTACTTTGAAGGCTTCGTCAAAAAACATCATGAGTGTTGAGGTCCCTGTCTTCGAGTTTTCAACCGAAGGGCAGACCGGTGATGATATTTTCCCCTATGGTTTTGCTTCAACGTCGGGTGAACTGGACGGTGCCATGATAGCTCTCCAAAAAGCCACTCCCCATTTATTGAGATTGGCTGAGCTTGAAAAAACCGCACAGCTTATGGCAGACGAAATAGAAAAAACCCGCCGCCGTGTTAATGCTCTTGAATATGTTATGATTCCTAACCTTGAGGAAACCATAAAGTATATCGTAATGAAGCTTGACGAGAATGAGCGCGGTAATCTAACAAGGCTTATGAAGGTCAAGGACATGATGCTCGAAGAGGCACATCATTATAAGGAAAGAATGATGCAGCAGTCATAAAGTTATTAAAAAGAGTTCAACAAAAATTTGAATGTATCTAAAAGCTGATAGGAGTTCTTCTTATCAGTTTTTTGCTTTTTACACATTTGCTGGAAAGTGGTGTTGATCTTAGATCTATTCAGGAATTACTGGGGCATGCAAGTTCAAAAACGACTGAGATTTATACACAGGTTAGTAGTAAAGAAATCGCGAAAATCCGAAATCCTCTTGACGATATAAGTTTTTAGAAATATTATCTATATATGGTATATATGAAAATATATTCACATATACCACCGATATACTAGGATTAGACGAATATTATTTAAGAAAAACATAAGTTATATAAAATCGCGTGCAGGCCGCCACATCGTGTGGCGGATTTATTAGGGCAAGACTTCGAAGAGTATAAAGAAATAGTTTTGAGAGGAGAGATAAACTTGAACTTTGAATTGGATTTGCTCCAGAATTCTTATGATTATATAAATAACTCATTTGATTTATATATTGTCGCTGATGAGTTTGGAATGCATGATGAACAAAGGACATTATTTGAGAACAAAGTTAAGTGGAAGCTTGCATTTATAACTATGGTTCAGGCTTTTGAACTTCTATTTAAGGAAGTAATTAATCGAATTCACCCTAATCTAATTTATGAGGACATAGATACTGAAAGGATTTCTGATAAAAAAACGATTTCTTTCCAGCAAGCGATAGCTAGAATCAATAATTTTAGTAAAATTGTAATAGAAGATGAGAATAAGTCATTTCTGATGAACTGCTCAAGATTAAGAAATGAGTTTATACACTATAAAGTAAATATACAGTCAGAACAGATAAAATCAAAATATTGCAAATTGTACTCTATTTATAAAGAGTTTCATAACAAACTCATTGGAGAAGATATTATTTTCTATAGCCAGAGACACATTCACATAGAAAAAGATATTCTAAACTATGACGAAAGTTGGACTGTTTTTCGAGGCAGAGAAATCAGAAAAACCGATTTAGAAGAGTTTAAAAAGGAAATATGTGAAAATGAATACTATAATTATTATATAACTAAAGATGGTAATAAGGTTGAAAGAATCCGATTTGGAGATGAAATAAATCGTGTAAGTGAAATGCATAAGGCTTCACATGATCTTTCTTTGTATACTGATTTTGAAATTTGTGATGACTGTTATGCTAAGAAAGGCGAATATCATCTTGAGGAATGTGATTTGGAAATTTGTCCGGTATGTTTTGGCCAAATGTTCACCTGTGGCTGTATAGACGAAATGGTAGCTGATTAGGAATTTAGTATTTAAGAATGATGAAAGGTTATAATTACTTAATATTTCAGAGGTATTTATAAGATTTTTTAGGGGCGGACGTCCTGTCCGCCTCTGGCCTTCGAGGGC
>CAYUZC010000278.1:0-2905 GCA_964449525.1 uncultured Ruminiclostridium sp. | reverse complement strand
GAGGTTATTATACCATATTAGACGTTAACTTTTAATCTTTGGTTTAGAAATAATGGCAATAATATAACCAAAAGTTATGGCCGCTGTAATGCCTGCGGCCGCCGCCTTCACACCTCCCGTAAATATACCCAGCAGGCCAGCCTCGTCTACCTCTTTTATCACCCCTTTAGCCAGTATATTTCCAAATCCCACCAATGGAACGGTAGCCCCTGCTCCGCCCCAATCAATCAAAGGTTGATAAAGTCCGAATAATCCCAGAACGACTCCTGAAACCACAAAAATTACCATGATTCTGGCAGGTGTTATCTTTGTAAAATCAATCAGAAGCTGTCCTATTATGCATATGCACCCACCTAACAGAAAGGCCTTTAGAATTTCAATCATGTACAATCCTCCAAGTCTACGCTTCAATCAGAACAGCATGGGCAATACCCGGTATTGTTTCACCCTGCTGTATTCGTGTGGGACTTAATAATGCTCCCGTTGCTACAAAAAGCACTCGTTTTACTATTCCTTGCATAAATTGGTCTAATATATAGGTAGATAATACAGAAGCGCTACATCCACAACCGCTTCCTCCGCAATCTACTCCCTGCTTTTCAAGATCAAAAATAATCGTTCCACAGTCCTTATGCTTATTTTTTAAATCAATGTTATTCTTGTTCATTAGATCACGGAGCATAGTGCTACCAAAATCCCCTAAATCACCAGTCAGAATCATGTCAAAGTCATCCACACTTCGCCCGGTATCAATAAAATGACTGGTAATCGTATCACATGCGGCCGGAGACATAGCCGCGCCCATATTATTCGAATCTTTAATTCCCTCATCTATTATCTTACCTGGGGTAACACAGGTTATTTTCGGTCCTTGCCCATCCTTGCCCAATACTATTGCTCCCGCTCCTGTAACCGTCCATTGTGAGGTCGGAGTTCTCTGTGTTCCAAATTCTAAAGGATACCTAAATTGTCTTTCAGCAGAACAAAAATGGCTTGATGCAGCACAAACCGTATAATCAACCGAGCCTCCATCTATTAGCATAGATGCTACTAAAAGGGACTCACTCATTGTAGAACATGCACCAAACAAACCCAGATAGGGTGTATCAACATCTCTGAATGCATAGCTTGCGGCAGTACATTGATTCAAAAGGTCTCCCGAAAGAATCAAATTAATATCTGTTGACGACTTTCCGCTCTTTTCCAAAGCTTTCATAAATGTATCTCTTAATATACGCGATTCTGCGGCTTCGAATGTCTTTTCCCCCGCATATTCATCATCCACTACGTCATCAAAATATCTGGACAGAGGTCCGTCGCCCTCTTTTTTCCCCACAATTCCCGCACCGCTTAGGATAATGGGTTGCTTATCCAGAACTATTGTTTGTGTACCTAGTCTTTTTGCCATCTACATCACCTGCTTCCAAATAAAATAAAGAAGCCCTCCGACAACTGAGGCAAAAATTCCGTAAACCAACACCGGGCCTGCAATCAGAAACATTTTTGCCCCCACTCCCATAACATAGCCTTCTTTCTTAAACTCCATAGCAGGAGAAACAATAGAGTTTGAAAAACCTGTTATCGGCACAGAAGCACCGGCTCCGCCAAATTTTCCTATATCGTCATAAATATTAATACCAGTTAAAAATGCGCCAATAAATATCATAATAATGCTGGTTACCGAGGCTATTGTTTCTTTGTCTGCTCCAAAACTTTTAAAAACCAACATTACAACCTGTCCGACTGAACAGATTGCTCCGCCGGTTATAAAGGCTGCAAAAAGATTCCGTACAATGTGAGACCCCGGCGCCTTTTTCTCTACCAGCTTCTGATACTCGTGCTTACTTATTTGTTTTTTCAAATCCCTATTCCCCTCTCTATCTGATTAATCACATAAGTGCCGCGGTTTGGTTCTTTTTTTTGGTTGCCGGATACAAAAAAATATATCCCTGCCGCCAGCGCGGTAACAGCCACAACTGCGATTATTATCAAGTAAAGAGGAATCCTGTTTTTTCTTACATAATCGGTTTTTTCCATAAAAACACCCCGCATAATGATATATGGGTCTATTTTCTCATCACTGCGGGGTTTTTATTCTACAATATATATGTGTCTTGGAAATTATGCCGGATACGCTTAGTTTTGCATATTTACAATACTATTGAAGTTTCTGAACTTTTTCAGCATGCTTTAAAACGGGTAAATCCACAACAACCATAACGATTTTTCCGTCCTCGGCTGAAACCCGGATGTTACTTCCTTCACGAATTCTTCCAGATAAGAACAATTCTGAAAGCTCATCTTCAATATGTCTTTGAACTGTTTTTCTTAAAGGTCTCGCACCGAACTTCTCATCAAAACCCTTATCCATAAGAAATTCCTTCGCTTTATCATCAAAAACAATACTCATTTCTTTATCTTTTACATCCTGAGAAACCTGCTCAAGCATTATCTCGAGAATCTGCGTCAACTGCTCACGACTCAGTTGTTCAAATACGACAACCTCATCAACCCTGTTTAAAAATTCAGGTCTGAATATTTCCCGAACAGCATTATTTACCTTTTTTTCAAGGGCTTCATATCCATCTTTATTGAACCCTATACCGTTTGTTCTAAGCCCAGTCCCGGCATTAGATGTCATAATCAGAATAGTGTTTTCGAATCCGACTGTTCTTCCGGTGCTGTCAGTCAGACGACCGTCCTCCATTATCTGAAGGAGCATATTAAACACATCCGGGTGAGCTTTTTCAATTTCATCAAGGAGCAATACCGAATATGGTTTTCTCCGCACCTTATCAGTGAGCTGGCCGCCTTGATCAAATCCTATATATCCGGGAGGCGCACCTATCAACTTTGAAACAGTATGCTTTTCCATGTATTCTGACATATCAAGTCTTATCATATG
>CAYUZC010000277.1:0-2908 GCA_964449525.1 uncultured Ruminiclostridium sp. | reverse complement strand
AGAGCTTCTGGGAATGAAGTCACTAGCAAAAACGACATTACTCGCAGGTTTGAAAACCAACATGAGGCCATAGAGTATTACGGGATTGCTATACCCTTTCCCTTTGAACAATATGAAAATTCTGCAAGATTCTCCGCATAATTTTGTATGCGGTTACTTTTGACAACATTTACTTGAAACATACTTTGAGGCCCCTTTACTTGACAGAGTTGATATGGGGTGATATATTATCATTGCTAACCGTGAAGTATTCTGAGCGGAAAGTGCGCCAAACAAATATAAATGACTGTGCATGTTGAAATGCGCTGTTTGTTGAAACGTTCTTTCTGCTTCGTGGCAGGAGGGCCGTTTTTTTTATGAAAAAGATTAATGCCTACCCAGGGATTAACAATATCATTTACCATGGATTTGCCCATAAGGCCATTTTAGGAGAACTGTATCTATGAAATACATCAAAATCATTTTTAAGAATATTCTGATATTTGCGATGGTCCTGTTGGCTTGGCATTTGATCAGCAAAATGGGTTTCTGGAGCAGTTATGTACTTCCTTCGCCGGAAAAGGTTTGGGATAGCCTGATTAAGATGATTAGCACCGGTGAACTGATCAAGCACCTTTTAATCAGCATCCGTCGTGTGGGACTGGGCTTTTCAATCTCTTGCCTGCTGACATTTGTGCTGACACTGATTTCAGCCCTGATACCGCGCATCGTACCGTATTATAGCCGGCTTTTGGGTGTGATTCGTCATATTCCTCCAATCAGCCTGATTCCGCTGTTTATTCTGTGGTTTGGAATCGGAGAGCTGCCTAAAATCATTGTAATCATTCTGGCTTCTGTTTTTCCGGTGCTTCTGAACACAGAAAGTGGTATCTTTGGATGTGATAAGGGTTTAATTGAAGTTGGCAAAGTGCTGGGGTTTTCCCATAGCCGGATTTTCTTCATGATTATGCTGCCCAATGCGGTGCCTGAAATCCTGGTCGGTATCCGAATTGGACTGGGCTATGCCTGGCGTGCCATTGTCAGTGCCGAGATGATTGCTGCGGCCAGCGGTCTGGGCTACCTGATTTTGGATGCTCAGGCACTTTCCCGTACGGACAAGGTAATCGCGGGTGTGCTGATCATTGGCCTGATCGGCCTGCTGACAGATGGACTTTGTACGCTAATGGAACGTGTGGCCGCCAGTAAGTTTGGGGGAAAGGTGCAAAGTGGAGAACTTTAAGATTAAAAATTTGAAAAAGTCCTTTCAGATCAATGGAAGTGAATATCCTGTCATCCGTGGTCTGAACTTGCAGGGCACTTCGGGAGAGATTACGGTTATCCTGGGGCGCAGCGGCTGCGGAAAGACAACCTTGCTCAAGGTGCTTTGTGGCCTTGAAAAAGCGGATTATGGTACACTTGATTTTCCGGATCGATCCCGATTGAGTATGGTTTTTCAAGAACCTCGCCTGATGCCCTGGCTGAACACAGCTAAGAATATTAACTTTGGTCTGCGAAAAGAGCAAGTCGATCCTGCCAAAACGGCAGAGCTGATACGTATTGTAGGTCTTCAGGGCTTTGAAGCGGCACATCCGGCGGAGCTTTCGGGTGGTATGCAACACCGTGTGGCTCTGGCACGTGCTCTGGCATGTGAATCGGAAATGATGTTACTCGACGAGCCGTTTGCTGCATTGGATTATTTCACCCGAGCCACTATGCAAAAAGAGCTGCTTCGGATTCATCTGGAGACCCAGATGGGCGGTATCTTCGTAACGCACAATATTGATGAAGCGATTATCCTGGGTGATCACATCTGCATCATGTCCGATGGTGTGATATCACAGGAATTTACACAGGAACCGTCAGAAGGGGGGCGTGACCTTCTGAGCAGCGCATCGATTGCGCTCAAACAAAGCATTCTTTTCGGGCTTGAAAATGAAACCCGCTGAGAATAAAATATTATTTTAGGAGAAACCCAAAATGAAAAGAATCATCGTACTCATCCTTTCTGTTATGATGTTGTTATCCTTGGTTAGCTGCGGAGCGAAGCAGAGCAATCAAGAATATACGGTCGATACCGTGACCCTGACCTATGTGAAATCGCCGCTTAATGTACCTTCAATTGTTGAAAAGGCGCAGGGTAGCTTTGAGGCAGCCTATTCCGAACTTGGTCTCGGGTTTGCCTATTCCGAACTGAACAGCGGCGCTGATCAGACAGCAGCACTTGCTTCCGGCGACATTCAGATTCTCAATGCGGTCGGCGGAACTTCTGTCATCCTCTCTGCGGCCAATGGTGCGGATATAAAAATTACCGGTATGTACAGTACTTCGCCTAAGGCGTTTTGTCTGTTCTCCGCGGATAATTCTGTCAACTCTCCAGAGAATCTGCGCGGCAAGACCATTGCCGGCCCGAAGGGCACCATCTTGCATGAACTGCTGGTCTCTTATCTAGCTGCCGGTGGTTTGACGATTGACGATGTGGATTTTGTCTCCATGGATATTCCCTCTGCTTTGGCAGCTCTGGAAAGCGGCAGCGTAGACTGCGCACTACAGGCAGGCGCTAATGCCTATAACTGCGCTGCGGCTGGCTATCATCTGGTCACCGACGGAGAGAAACTGATTGCCGGTACGATACTGACTGCCACGACGCAAGAGTTTTACAATGCCAATAAGCAGATTGTCGATACCTTCCTGAAGGTGCAGCAGCAAACGCTGACCTTTATACGGGAGCACCATGATGATGCCATGCAGATGACAGCAGAGGAGACCGGCCTGGAGCTAGAGGCAGTCGAAGAGATGTACAAACTTTATGATTTCCGTATGGACATTACGGACGACGATCTCGCAGCCCTTAAGAACACGGAAGAATTCATGCTGGCCAATGATCTGATTGAAGATGAAGTGGACGTTTCAACTCTTCTTCTGGAAAAAT
>CAYUZC010000276.1:0-2911 GCA_964449525.1 uncultured Ruminiclostridium sp. | reverse complement strand
GCCTCTGAATATTTACCCCGTCGATATTTTCTGATTGATGCACCTCTATGTAATCTATCAGTTCATTTAGCAAACTCGGGGTGAGTTTCTTTACACGAGTATACTTGCGGACTGCTAAAAGAAAAGTGTCGGAATCAGTTGCTTTTTCATCAGCTATATCCAGTTCTACCTGAAGCGTCTTTAGCTTGACAGCAATAACGGCCTGCTCTTCAGTGTAGGTTCTTGACATTTTCGAAAATCGCTCATCATCAATCTTGCCAGAAACGTTATCCTCATACATTCTGTTGAATAGACCGTCCAACTCTTTGTCACGGGCGAGCAATTTACTAAATTCTCTTTGTTTGCTTTGATGCTCAGACTCTGCATATTTTTCAGAATGTCCCATAACAATCCTGACAAATTCATCCTCATATTTGCTTGCAAACCTAGTCAAACGACGGATTTCTTTAAGCAATACTTCTTCCAAAAAGTCCACGCGAATATAGTGCGTTGTAGGGCACGTTTTTCGCTTGCTGTTGTAATTTGCACAGTTGAAATACTGTATTGTGTGGTTTCCCTGATTAAAATGGTAATGCAGATTTCCCCCGCAGTCCGCACAAACAAGCAGTCCAGAAAACATGTTCTTCTCACCATCTTGTTTTTTCCTTTTGCGGGTTGCCCTTCGCCGTTGATTAATCTTCTCAAAGTCGGCTCTGTCCACAATCGGTTCATGTACATCCCTAAAAATCACCATATCCTTCAACTCGTTCTTAATACGCTTTTTAAGCTTGTATGACTTTGAGTATGTCTTAAAGTTTATGATGTCACCACAGTATTCTTGCGAGGACAGGATTTTAATGATTGTTGTGTTCTGCCAACGACTGGGTTTTTCATTATTGCGTCTTCCTCCACGATTCATCCCTTTGCTTTGCCAGTAGTTCATTGGTGTTAAGATGTTCTCTCTTTCCAAATTTGTGGCAATCTGCTCTGTTCCATAACCATCCAATGTCATTGCGAAGATTCTGCGAACAACAGTTGCAGCTTCCTCTTCTATAATCCAATTTTTAGGATTGTTAGGGTCTTTCATATAACCATAAGGAGGAAGGCTCAAAGGTTCACCACCATTTCCCTTAACAACATTGGTCAGCCTGCGTTTTTTGGAAATGTCTCGGGAATAATGCTCATTCATAATGTTAAGGAATGCAATAAACTCGTTTTCACCCTCATCTGTATCAATGCCTTCGCCTATCGAAATCAGGCGGATGTCATGCTCTGGGAATACTTCTTCAATATAAATTCCCGCACGAATGTAATCACGCGCAAATCGGGATAGGTCTTTAATAATTACCGCTGAAAAAGATGAATTTCCGTTTTCTATTTCTGCTACCATCTCGTTAAAACTTTCTCTGTCCCTACTGGTACCAGTAATGCCATCATCTACAAACTCAATAAATCTTGTATAGCCTTTATCGGTAGCTATCTTCTGAAGCAGTTTCCTTTGGTTTTGAATTGAATAACTCTCGTCTTTGCCTTGGTCTTCTCGACTTATCCGAAGATAAAGTGCAATCGTCTTATCACGAAGCGTGGCAAATTCGTTTTTGCTTATTGACTGTTTCATAAATCCTCCTTTCGGGCAGCCAAATAAGCAGTATTTACTAAAAATACTATAGCGCATTTGACTGCCGATGTCATGATAAAGGCTAATATTTTTCGAATTCTTTTTTTATGAGCCTAACAAGAATTCCGTCTAGCGTTTGTCCATCATTATCTTGGAAAACACGAGTTACAATTGCTTTTGTTTTGCCTATTTCATATGTTGCTTGTGTTTCCTGTTTTTGTGGTGCAGATTTGCCAGTAGTTTTAGTCTGAACTACCATATGAAGAATTGCCCTCCCTTACGGGCTTAGGCAGAAAGTTATGTATTGATGCCCTAAAAATTTTCTTATTGATATTATATATAGAAATGAAAATTTGTTAAGTTTACTTTCAGGTTATTTCAAGACATAAAAAAGAGAGAGGTATTTGCACCTCTCTACAGACCAGTTGAATATAAGCATTTATTATTTGAGCACCGCATTATAAGAATAATGTGATATTAAATAATAATTATGCTACTATTTTATAAGCTTAAAAAAGTATTGGAATCCTTCATATCGAGTTTTATTACCCCAAGCTAATTCAATCAGCAAAATGTATACCCCAGGTTCTGAAGGTTCTTTGAATTCGTGATTGCGATAATAAACCTCTTCATAATCTTCATTGAACAGTGTATATGCTGGATTCCCTGTCGTTTTGCCATCAATTATAATTTCAAGGTCACCTGTCAGAGGAATTTCGTCAAGACCTGCACTCACCTCATTTGGTGCCTTGCGCATTCCATCACCAGCAAGGCCATCTTCTAAGCTGTTTATCCAATTTGATTCAGGCAAGTACTCTTTTTTGCTAGATATAATACTAATGCTTCCAACAAGGTTTTTATTTTGGCATCCATACATTGTAAAAATGAAAACTAGTATAACTACTACAACCAGTAATGCCTTTTTCATTCTTCATCACCTCATAATACACATAATCCACACTATTATAATAGCACACATAATTCTACTAATGCTAATCATAAGAAGAATAATAAAGGCACACTTTCCATCACTCCAGTTTCGGAAAACTCTACATTTTCGGGTATGTTTGAAACTGCTACTATCAGAGAATTTTGAAACATATTACTTTATTATTTGCACAACATCTTGAATCTCGCAGTCAAGAGCAATACAGATTTTATGAATAACTGTCATACTAACCTCTGCATCTTTTGACAGTTTTGCAAGTGTTGCTGTCCCTATACCAGTCATTTCCCTGAGTTGCGTTTTTGTTATCCCTCTGTCTAAAAGAAGATGCCATAATGGTTTATATGTGAAAGCCATATTATCGTATT
>CAYUZC010000275.1:0-2975 GCA_964449525.1 uncultured Ruminiclostridium sp. | reverse complement strand
TTTTTGGGAATCAATAATAGCAACGTTGTCCACCATTGTAATTGCTTCAGAGGGGCATACCTTTACACATTTCTGGCATGCTATACAACCCACTTTGCAGTTTTTTCGTGTTACAGCTCCTTTATCGTGGCTATTACATTTTACAGTAAAGCCTGATAGCACAGGAACCAGCTTAATAATTGACTTAGGACATTCAGCAACACAATTACCACATCCTGTACACTTTTCGGCTATTATTTCAGCCAATCCATTTTTTATAACAATAGCATCAAAGGGACAAACCTTTTGGCAACTGCCCAAGCCCAAACACCCGTAATTACATGCATCCATACCCCCTGAAAGAACATTGGCGGCATAACAGTCTTCTATTCCTAAATATTTATACTTCATTTTTACATTGTCAGAATTACCCTGACATAGCACTCTGGCCACATTAACATCAATTGACCCCTCGTCAACACCCATATAGTCTGATATGGCATTAACTACAGCTATTCCTCCCACAGGGCATCGGCTCGCGTGAACACCTTCATTTACAATAGCTTCTGCCAAACCATCACAGCCTGAATAACCACAAGCGCCACAATTAGCTCCGGGGAGCAATTCTCTTACTGCACCAATTTTCTCGTCAACTTTAACTTCAAAAACCTTAGAAGCATATGAAAGGCCTAACCCAAAAACAAGTCCCAAGCCTGAAATCACAGCAACAGGTACTAAAATACTCAATTATGCCACTCCCCTTTCTTAAGAAATAATTAAACCTGCAAAACCAATAAAAGTTATAGATACCAGTGATGCGGCAATAAGCGTTATAGGCATTCCCTTAAACGCCTCCGGAATATCTGCTGTTTCTAATCGTTCTCTTACACCGGAAAACAGTATTAACGCCAGTGTAAAGCCTAAGCCTGCCGCAAAACCGAATACAACCGATTCCACAAATGTATAATCACGTTCAACAAAAATTAAAGCTGATCCAAGAACTGCGCAGTTAGTAGTTATAAGGGGAAGATAAACTCCCAATGCCTTATAAAGTGAAGGCATAAGCTTTTTCAGAACCGTCTCCACAAATTGTACTAAAGCTGCTATTACAAGAATAAATGCTATGGTTTGAAGATACTCAAGGTTATTAGGCTCCAATAAATATTCATTTGTAAGCCATGTAACAGCCTGAGACAATACAAGAACAAAAACAACCGCCCCACTCATACCCAACGCGGTAGAAGTCTTCTTTGATACTCCAAGAAACGGGCATATTCCCAAGAACTTTGATAAAACAAAGTTTTCTACAAACATCGCACCTATAAGGATTGCAAATAATTCTTTCATTATACCTCACCTCCGTTTGCTGCCTTACTGCAGCCGGGGCAACCAATTCCGCATCCGGATTCACATTCTGTGTCTCCATCCTTCTTCTTTTTCTTAGCCAATTGATTAAACAATGCAACTAAGAATCCCATGACTAAAAATCCGCCGGGAGGAAGAATAAACATAATAGCAGGCTCAAATAAATTTACAGTTACCGGTAAACCCATCCAGGTCCCTGCACCAAGAATCTCTCTGACAGAACCTATAAGGGTTATCGCTATAGTAAAACCAGCCCCCATGCCTATCCCATCTAACACAGAAAGCAAAGGACCATTTTTCTGAGCAAACATCTCCGCCCGGGCGAAGATTATACAATTCACTACTATCAAGGGAATATAAATACCTAATTGTTTATTAATCTCAGGCAAAAAGGCTGCAAGCAATAGCTGGACGATAGTGGTAAACCCGGCTATTACCGTAATATAAGCTGGTATTCTTACTTTATCGGGAACTATTTTTCTGATTAATGAAATAACCAAGTTAGATCCTACCAAAACAAAGGTTGCCGCGGCTCCCATTCCCAGGCCATTCTTAGCCATTGTTGTTACAGCCAGAGACGGACACATCCCAAGAAGTAGCCTGAACGTAGGATTTTCATTTAATAAACCATTTAATAAAACAGATAATCCAGACTTTTTTTCTGCCATTTTACACACCCCCCGCCATGGAACGAACCAGCGCCACTGCCTCATTAACGCCTCTTGTTACTGCTTTTGAAGAAACTGTGGCGGCAGTTATAGCTTGTATCTCATCTTCATTATTAGGAACTCGTTTAACCACATTGTAAAGTGTTGAAGGAGCTTCTCCTAAAAATTGATCCGTAAATTTTGCATCAGTTGCTTTTGCACCCAATCCCGGTGTTTCACTGTGACTGGTTAGAGAAACGCCCTTAATGTTAAGATTATTATCTATTCCAACAAGGAGTTTTATCTTACCGCCATATCCGCTGGAAGAAACAGCGACAACATATCCCAATGATTGTCCGTCTTTCTGTGCTAAATATAGTTTTTCTATATTTTCGCCTACGTCAATTCCTTCTTCCTTTAGCTCATTGACTCCTTTTGAATCAAGAAAACCATCCGCTTCACTGTATACTTTCTTTAGGCTTTCTTGTTCTTCGATTCTGGCGTTTTCTTCAATAATAGGTTGGGTTTCACCATTCACATATGCAAGAGTCCCTGTAATAAATGCACACACCAAAAATAAAATTAATGATGGTTTGATAATTTCTTTAAACATGCGCTTTCCCCCCAAATTTTACCGGTTTTGTATAACGATCAATAATCGGTACTGAGACATTCATAAGGAGAATGGCATAGGAAACCCCCTCAGGCATATTTGTAAATAACCTGAAAAGCATGGTCAAAACACCGCAGCCGATTGCATAAATAACAGTACCTTTTGTAGTCATGGGACTAGTGGTATAATCTGTGGCCATAAATATTGCACCAAGCATAAGCCCTCCGGCTAATATATGAAAAAGCGGATTCCCGGTAAAAATCCCTTCAGGTCCGATTACCCATGCAAACAACCCCACAGTTCCTATATATATCACAGGGATGTGCCATGATATTATGCCACGGATCAAAAGGTAAATCCCACCAATAATA
>CAYUZC010000274.1:0-2993 GCA_964449525.1 uncultured Ruminiclostridium sp. | reverse complement strand
CCGTTCGGTTATTGTTGTCGGTCCTGAGCTTAAGATTTACCAGTGTGGCCTTCCCAAGGAGATGGCATTAGAGCTGTTCAAGCCCTTCGTTATGAAGAAGCTTGTTGAAGGAGGCCTTGCCCATAATATAAAGAGTGCCAAACGTATGGTTGAACGTGTAAAGCCGGAAGTATGGGACGTTTTGGAGGAAGTTATAAAAGGACATCCTGTTCTTTTAAACCGTGCGCCTACACTACACAGACTTGGTATTCAGGCATTTGAGCCGGTATTGGTAGAGGGCCGTGCCATTAAACTTCATCCGTTGGTTTGTACTCCGTACAATGCTGACTTTGACGGAGACCAGATGGCCGTTCACGTACCGTTGTCAGCTGAAGCTCAGGCCGAGGCACGTATTTTGATGCTTTCAGCTAACAACCTGTTAAAGCCTCAGGATGGTAAGCCTGTTACTGTTCCTACTCAGGACATGGTATTAGGTACTTATTACCTTACCATTGAGAAGAATGCCGAATATGATAATGATGGAAATGTTACCAATGGAGTTAAAGGTGAAGGTAAAATTTTCAGCAACATTGATGAAGCAATTATGGCTTACCAGACTAAAACTATCAGTCTGAATGCACGTATTAAGGTAAGGATTAAAAAGGAAATTGACGGCGTTGAAAAAAGAAAGATTGTCGAGACTACTGCCGGTAAGATTATCTTTAATACAGCAATACCACAGAATTTAGGATATGTGGACAGAACCGATCCCGATACAATGTTTGATTTTGAGATTGACTTCTTAATCGGCAAGAAGGAATTGGGTAAAATTATTGAGAAATGCATTCGCATAAATGGTACCAATAAGACGGCAGAGGTTCTTGACAGAATAAAATCATTAGGATTTAAGTATTCAACAAAGGCTGCAGTTACCATTGGTATTACCGATATGACCATACCTGATGTTAAGCAGAAGTATCTTGACGAAACTGATAAAAAGGTTGATGAAATTGAGAGACACTTCAAGAACGGGTTGTATAATAAGGAAGAGCGTAAGAGTGCAATTATCTCAGCTTGGAACAAGACAACCGAGGATATCAAGAATGCGTTGATAGCTTCTTTGGATCGATTTAATCCTGTTTATATGATGTCCCAGTCAGGTGCCCGCGGTAATATTAATCAGATTAGACAATTAGGTGGTATGCGTGGACTTATGTCGGATACATCAGGTGAAACCATTGAGATTCCTATTCGTTCAAATTTCCGTGAAGGTCTTAACGTTTTGGAATACTTTATTTCGACTCACGGAGCCAGAAAAGGTCTGGCGGACACTGCGCTTCGTACAGCTGACTCGGGATATCTTACACGTCGTTTGGTAGACGTATCCCAAGAGGTTATTATTCGCGAGGATGATTGCGGTACCGAAGATGGTATTGATATTGCGCCTATCGTAATCAGTGGGAAAACCATAGAAGGATTGGCAGAGCGTCTTGTCGGGCGTTATTCTCCTACAGATATCCTTGATAAAAATACCGGAGAGGTTATTGTAAAGGCAAATGAGCTAATCACCGAAGATCTTTCGGAGAAGGTAGAAAAGGCCGGATATAAGAAAGCCAAGATACGTTCGGTATTAACCTGTCGCTCCAGAGTAGGTGTTTGTTCCAAATGCTATGGTATTAACCTGGCCAATGGTGAGGATTGCAATTCCGGTGAAGCGGTTGGCTTTATTGCGGCGCAGTCTATAGGCGAGCCTGGAACTCAGCTTACCATGCGTACCTTCCATACTGGCGGTGTAGCCGGTGACGATATCACACAGGGACTTCCCCGTGTTGAGGAGCTTTTTGAGGCTCGTAAGCCTAAGGGCTTGGCAATAGTTTCCGAGATAGCCGGTACGGTCCATATGAAGGATTCAAAAAAGAAGAGGGAAATAGAGGTTGTCGACAATGAGAATGGTGATGCTAAAACCTACTTAATCCCCTATGGATCTTCTATTAAGGTTACGGATGGAGAAGAAATTGAGGCCGGTGACGAGCTTACAGAAGGTTCCATTAATCCTCATGACATTTTGAAAATCAAAGGAATCCAGGCTGTTCAGAGATATCTGCTACAGGAGGTTCAAAAGGTTTACCGACTTCAGGGTGTTGATATTAATGATAAGCATATTGAGGTTATAGTACGTCAAATGCTTCGTAAGGTAAAAGTTGATGAGTACGGCGATACCGATATGCTACCGGGAATCCTAGTGGATATGTTTGAATTTGAAGAAAAAAACAAACTGGCTGAGGAACAGGGGTTGAGACCTGCAACAGGCAAGCGTACGCTCTTAGGTATTACTAAGGCATCCCTTGCCACTGAATCATTCTTATCGGCTGCATCATTCCAAGAGACCACCAGAGTTCTTACCGAAGCTGCTATAAAGGGAAAGATCGATCCGTTGATTGGTCTAAAAGAAAATATTATTATAGGTAAGCTTATTCCGGCAGGAACCGGACTATCAAAATACAGAGATATAGATATTGACATAAACGAGAAATAAACTGAATAAATTCAAAAGGACTGTATCTCCGGTTTAGGAGAAACAGTCCTTTTTTGTGCTTAATTATTAATCTTGAAATACAATACTATCAATTTTTTTGAGCTCTTCCTCGGTAAAAGAAGTGTTGTTAATACATCTGACATTATCCTCGAGCTGAGATACCTTACTGACGCCAACCAATACAGAGGATACGCCTCCTTCTCGCAGCACCCAAGCCAGAGCCATCTGGGCAAGGCTTTGACCACGGTTGACGGCAATACGATTTAGACTATCTATCATCTTGAGTTGTTCATCGGTAATTTTTGATTTGGTGAGAAAAGGTGATACACCCCGGCCTGCTCTGGAATCTTCAGGAATTCCCTTGAGATATCGGCCGGTAAGCATTCCCTGTGCCAATGGACTGAAGGCAATAATTCCGATTCCGATTTTGGCCGCATAATCCTTAAGACCGTCTTCTTCAATCCAACGATCAAGAATT
>CAYUZC010000273.1:0-3006 GCA_964449525.1 uncultured Ruminiclostridium sp. | reverse complement strand
AAATTATGTTGTTTTCTTTTCTATTGATGAGGAAAACAAGGTGGTTGACGTCGAAAGAATTCTCTATGGCAGGCGTGACTGGCTTAGATTTTTAATATGAGCTTGCGAATATCAAGAAAGTTGCCGCCGCGTTAGCAAGGTAATTTTCTTATAACTAGGTTTAATTGAATAACTTCTGCCGCCCCTATCTATGGAGGGGATGTTAATTTATCAAAAGAGATCAAATGAGAAATATAATAATCATAAAAATAGCAGAAGGTTTTGAAAAGTCAGCAACTCTTGTTTATAATAAGGAGGTGCCGTGGGGGTGTAGCTCACCTGGGAGAGCGCTTGACTGGCAGTCGAGAGGTAAGGAGTTCCCCCTCATCTCCACCAAACTTTATTTGAGAACCCTTTCTATGAAAGGGTTCTCGCTAGTTTTATAGGGAAAACAGTACCGGTTTTAGTATAAATTAGTATCGATTATTTATATAGAAAGCTTAGATTATTAGCTATAGTACAGCCGGCAATTCAATTAGCCGTCCAAAAGAAAATCTGTCATCTTAACAATCTTAATTCCGTCCTGTGTCACAGGATAATCAGTATCACCGGCTATGACAATCTTTTCGTAATTGTCCCGTATGTTGCGAAGCGGGGCAAGTTCCCGCTCCCTTATGCCGGGATCGTTCATGGATTCTGTTACCTGAATGTACTTTTTCTCATCGGCACTGGTGGCAATGAAGTCCACTTCCTTATCGCCGACCTTTCCGATTGCGACATCATAGCCACGACGCAGAAGCTCAAAATAAACGATGTTTTCGAGGATATGTCCGGTGTCCATATCTCGGAGACCCAGCAAATAATTCCTAAGCCCGATATCCACGATGTAATACTTTCCGAGAGTACGCAGATACTCTTTCCCTTTAATGTCAAAACGCTTGATTTCGTAGAATACATAGGATTCCAGTAAAGCGCCAACATAGGCCTGAATAGTATGAACGGACGGATTACCTTTTCGGTTGCTGTCAAGCAGCTTTTCATGGACAAGCTTATTACTGATGGATGTGATAGATGTAATATTGCCAATATTGTCAGCTAGAAACATGATGATTTTTCTGAGGAGATCCGGATCTGTAATCTGTCGCTGTCCTCTGCGTCTTTCACGCTCCAGTATATCACGTACAACCACGGTAGAGTATACACCATCCAATAGGGTAAGCGCCCTGTCAGTATCCAACCCGACATCCACAATTCCTGGCATTCCTCCAAACTTCAGATAGGCCTCCAGCAGTTCTTTCGTCTCATAACTCTCTCCGTCGGCGTCATATATTCGCTTACTGTTTCCGCCCGATGGATTTTTCCGTTCCCGAATGGTATAGCCATGAAAGTCAAGAAACTCGCAAAAAGAGAGCGGAAGCATTTTTATTTCAACACTTCTACCGGCAAGATAAGTTGCATACTCGGAAGATAGCAGGTAAGCATTAGAGCCGGTTACATATATGTCACAGTCAAAATCGACTCGGAAGGAGTTAACAGCATCTTGCCACTGGTCTACGCGCTGGATTTCGTCAAAGAACAGATAGGCGCGTTTACTTTCAGGAAGACGTTCCTTTACATACAGATACAGCGCTTCAGCGCTCATTCTCCGAAATTCCATTGACTCAAAGTTGAGCTCAATGATTTGTTCTTCCAAAATACCATTATTGCTAAGATGCCGTGCCATGAGCTTTAACAAGCTGGACTTGCCGCAGCGTCGGATTCCCGTTATGATTTTTACAGGCTCGGTCTCCTGAAATGCAATTAGCCTGTTGAGATATAGGTCGCGGTTCCGCAGCTCACTTCGACTTTTCAACATATAATCACCTCAGCAAAAAGCATAGCATAAAAATAAAATGAAATCAAGTTTATGCTACCAATAGCACAAAAAATCATACTTCGACTTTTTTTGGTATTTATTGCAGGTATATAAAACCGGTTAATAATATTAAAAATCGAAAATAGATGGCACAGAAAAACGAAGAAAAACTCCATCCCCAAAATCGTCCAGAATGATTCATTTCGTAAATTAAGAATTTTGTTGTTAAAAAGTACGCGTTTATTTATAATCAGATTAGCCGGGGTAGTACCCGGATGCTTTCGGTATCGTGTCCGGATGTTCCGGTATATGAAATAAAACGAATATGAGGTGTGTAAATTTGTATAAATGGGAAAATGTGACTGATTATTTTTCAGAAGCTCAAAGGCATTATAAGAATACTTATATGGAAATTAATGAAGTGTTTGATGAAAAGGTCGAAGTGAGTTTATTTTCTTCAAAAGAGGGATCATATGAAATATATTTTTCATATGGAATATTTTATGGAATTATTTATGTGGATGCGGAAAATGCTGATTCAAAATGTGAAGAGATAAAAAAAGAACTTTCGCTTGAATATCAGAAACATAAGGAGCCAACAAGAGAATTTATAAATTCATTTTGCGAAAAACATGAAGTGTGTTTTCCAAGTGACATCCTAATTGACACGTCATCTTTATTTGGCTTCTAAAGCTTTCATTTTACCCTGATAAAATTGAAGATGTATGTTGGTATTACAGATTACGACTGGTTTAAGACATTAAAGCAAGCAAATTGTGATGAAGTGAACTTTTGGAAACCAGGCGGAAAAACGAATTTTAAAGCTCTTCACGAAGGTGATTTATTTTTATTCAAACTACATAGTCCACAAGATTTGATAGATGAAATCTAACGTAATGTCTGTTACTAATGCTTTTCTTTGCCGACCTCGAAAATCCTTTCCTTAATAAACAGTTCTACTAAATCAGGATCAAATTGCGTTCCGGCATTCTCGACTAATTCTTGAACTGAATCTTCATGTGTCATCGCTTTGTGATAAGACCTATCGCTTGTCATCGCATCGTAGGCATCTACAATGCTCAGTATTCGGGATTGTATCGGTATCTCTTCACCCTTCAATCCCTTAGGGTATCCTTTACCATCCCATCGTTCATGGTGATATAGAATATAAT
>CAYUZC010000272.1:265-3013 GCA_964449525.1 uncultured Ruminiclostridium sp. | reverse complement strand
GCTCGCCTGTTAAAGACCCCGGGTTGACACGCTGTGAGCAATGCTCCAATGATTTAACAGCCGGGGAAAACGGAGATTCCGGTGGTTCCCGCCTTACTGATGAAGAATTAAGCGTGAAACTAAAAGGGCTATCTGCAATATACAAGTTCATAAACATATTGTTTTTGCCCGGCTTTATTATTATGTTTATCCTATTTGTGGCGGAGCTGCCGCAGTATGCCTTTCCGTTGCTTCTGCTTCTGGTTGTCTTAATATTCGCATCTATGAATGTGAGTAGAAAATTGTCCCTTATTCTTTGCTTTAACATTGTTCAGGATACCATTACGGAGGCTTTTACCGATTGCATATATAAGCCCGGCATGAGTATAGCGCCGGAATTCATAAGGAGCACTAATCTTATCCATGGCTGGGACCAATTCAAGGGTTACGAATTTTTCACAGGAGGATACAAGGGGCATGTAATTTCTTTCTCGGAAATTCGCCTCTCAGACAGCGGCTCAAACAATGACTCCGGATCTACAACGCTTTTCGAAGGGCAATGGTTGACCTGCAAGCTGGGAAGGCAATTGCCGGCGATGGTGCGTGTGTGTGAGCGGTCTAATTCCAAATTACAGGGTGATTCTCATCGCGATAAAAGCGATGTGGAAACAGAAAACCCCGTCTTTAACGAAAAATTCCGGATTCTCACCGATGACCCCCACGCCGCCTTATATGTACTGACACCGCACTTTATGGAGTATATTCTGTCTGCTGACCGGCGAGCAAAGGGGCGTACATATCTCTGCTTTTCAGGGGACAGGGTGCATATTGCCATCCATAATAACCGCAGGTTATTTGATATCATGCCAAAAAGTTCGGAAACGCGGAATATCCCGACTCTTCGTGCCCGGATGAAGTCTGAAATAAAATATTTAACCGATATTCTTGATGAACTTTTCAAAAACAAATATTTATTTCAAGATAAGGAGTAATGCCTGGAATAAAGCAATTATCACAGAAGGTTAAAACGGAACCGACTAAAAGGAGATGATAATCTATGCTGCAAATTACCCGGGTGGACATCGTTGACGGCCAGACTCTGGACATTGAGCTGAATAACGGGCATCTTATCCTGTTTGATACCCGGCGTTTGCCGAATAAAGACCATTCCTATGACAGCCTTCGGGATATGGAGGTTCTCCCCCGACCGAAAACCGACGGGCAGAGCATTTTCTGGCGGGAGGGGCCCCGGCTTTTTCTGGAGGATATCCTACGCTGGTTGTCAGTTAAAAAAATTAATGAATAAGGGAAAAAACGATGAAAACAATCAATTTGAAATGCAAAACACTTGCCGTAATAATTTAGTTTCTGCGATATGTAAACCCCGGCTAATATCGTACCTTGCTGAATATGTACTCGCTTTTGCCGGAGTTGACCAGCTCAAACCAGCCTCCGTCATCCAGCTTCAGTTTCTTGCGAAGATTTGCCACATGGGTCCTGATTGCTCCGGAAGCACTGGGCGACGTCTCTCCCCAAGCGCGACGGTAGATTTCCTCGTAGCTGAGCCGCCTCCCCGCGAACAGGGCAAAGCAGCCGAGAAGCTGCAGTTCCTTTTGGGTCAGGGGGATGCGTTCCCCGTTCATCGTCGCTTCCCCGGACAAAAAATCAATGGTCAGCGGGGAAAGCTCGATTTTTCCGGCGGTCATAACGCCGGTTCTGCGAAGCTGCGCCGCCACCCGGGCGCTGAGTACATTTAAATCATAGGGCTTGGTGACATAATCGTCTCCGCCCTGCAAGAGTCCCTTTATCACGCTCTCATTTTCATCCCTGCACGTCAGGAATATGATGGGGGCGTTTGTTTTTTGCCTCAGTTCGGCGCAGAAGTCAAATCCCGAGCCGTCCGGCATCATCACATCAAGCAGAATCAGGTCCGGAGCGTGCTCCTCTAATTGAAACCGTGCTTCTGCAAGAGTGGCTGCGCAGACTGCATCATACCCCTTGCCTTCAAAATATTCCCTGTTGATATCCAGTACGTCGGCTTCATCCTCCACCAGCAGGAGCTTGGCTTTTTTCATCCCATCACCTCCGTTGCTGAAATTATTTTATCTTATTTTATTAATAAATGGAACACCGCAAAATTTTTTTGTAAAGCTGTTGAGGTTTCCACCCGTGCTCAGATGGCACAGGTGCTGTTTTTTATGCCTTATTCCCACCTCATTAGTACTGTTGTAATCTTTTATATTTATCATACTATGTGTATTATTATTGATGAATTGGATTCAGGCATTTACGAATATTTGTTAGGAGAACTGCTGTCGGTTTTCGAAAAAAATGCAAAAGGACAGATGGTTTTCACATCGCATAATCTCAGCGCCCTTGAAATGCTTATGTTAAAAATGATCATCGAAAAAATTTTTTCATAAAGTTGTCAAGATTTCTTGACAGTTCGCACAGGAAGAATTTTCTTTGCTACTCTTGGATTGTGCCGAAACATAAAAACGGAACCGGCGGAATAGCGGTGATAACCCATGCTGCAAATCACCCGGGCGGACATCGTGGGCGGCCGGAGCGTGTACTGGCGGGACGGCCCCCGGCTTGCGCTGGAGGACATCCTGCGCTGGCTGTCTGCTCAAAAAACAATGAATAAGGAGAAGTGCTTATGATGAATAAAGCCAGGAAAGTAATTGCATTTTTACTCGTGCTGATCATGACGGCGGCAATAATACCCCAAATGACGCTGCGCGTGTCAGCCGATGGGTGGTCGAATGG
>CAYUZC010000272.1:0-252 GCA_964449525.1 uncultured Ruminiclostridium sp. | reverse complement strand
CCACAAGCATTGTGAATTCATCGGGTAAACAAGTTAAGTACTGGAACAATACGACTTTAAATGCAGGACAAAAAGCGACTTGGGTATACCCAACTGACTTTTCGAGTCTGCCTTCAGGAACATATACGTTTAAGTTAAGCATTAAAGAATTCCCGGACAGCTATAATTGGTCATGGTCTTATAAAATAAACCATACA
Source organism: uncultured Ruminiclostridium sp. (assembly GCA_964449525.1). Taxonomy (GTDB): domain Bacteria; phylum Bacillota; class Clostridia; order DSM-8532; family DSM-8532; genus DTU059. The sequence goes on along the minus strand of CAYUZC010000272.1, from coordinate 55 downwards.
GCTCCGGAGTCTTCGTTCTCATATCATTCTTACGAGACCTATTACACTGATTCCG
>CAYUZC010000271.1:0-3014 GCA_964449525.1 uncultured Ruminiclostridium sp. | reverse complement strand
GTATACAAAATCTTCTTTGAGCCAATTATCTATCCCATTGTGGATGGAGTCTGCATGGCAATGACATTGAGGGATTTAATCCGATGGGAGGAGGCTTTTGGTCTTAACGCTATATCTACCTCAGATGGAAAGGATCTCATAGATTGGATTACTCCGGTATTTGTCTATACCGCTAATTCGCAATTTCTGATTGAAAATGAAGCAGCCATATCCATGTACGGCAAAAATCCAAGTGATTATACCAAAGCCTATGACAAAACAAAATATCCTTTGTTTCAAAGTAACATATCAAAAGCCGGTACATATAAAGTAATCTACGATTCGCCAGACTTAGACACAAGACGGGCTCAGAGAGCACGGATAAAAGAACAGTTGAACCCATTGGGAGGGATGATATACAATTCCATGGGCGTCGGAGTCATAACCCCCCAAACTCAAGCCGACTTTGACATTATATATGATTCTCAGGTTGTTACAGATCAAACTGTGGAGGTTAACTCTTCTATACAGAATAAATATCAGATTTTTCTTTCCCATAAGCTTTTAAACGGTGTCTACACAAAGGAGAACATCTTAAAAATAGAGTACTATACTTTAGAAGACGGAGCATTGCCTTCGGATATACCCTTAAGTCCGTTGAGTCCATCTATCACCCATTTGGATCCTTCAAAAAACCCGAACCCCTCTTTGTGGGCTGAAGCCACAACCGGCGCGGGAAACAAGGTTACAATCGGGATGAAAATATATTTCGAGGACGGGACTGTTTATCCTGACAATATAGGTCCCACTTATGAAGATAAGTACATAATACATGATGTTACACTTAAAAACCTTTATATAGAACCCATGGAGCATATAACTTCAATCAGCAGCGCGGTTATTAAGGCAGCTCCCAGGGATAATGAGCCTTTTGATGTTGAAGATGGTATTCCATCCGGAGAAGAATTATATACCCAAATCATTTCCGACAGCTATTTATATAGGCTCCATACAGTCCCTGTAAGCGGTGTGTACATCACAAGTATAACTGTCCCGGGTGTGGATGCAATGGGAAATCCTACATCTGTAACTATCATTATCGAATACCCTTACACTTATTATGAAATACAAAGCTTTGAGCTTTACGGTATAACAGGTGCAAATATTTTAAACGGTACCCTTGAAGGTGGCGAAATAAAGCTCACGCCTTCTTCCTCGTACAGCATGCCCGAGGTCGAAATAACCCACGATCCCAATGATAAGTACAGCTATCATGTGGTGGCGACCCCACCCGGTTCTGCCCCCATAATAAGGAACGACAAGCTAATAATAAATGGCAGGGTGTTAATGGATGAACAAATAGGCCTCATTTCCTCCAATCTCACTCCGAACAAAATCGGACGGGATGTGCTTTATGCAACTAATCTTAAAATACCAAATGAAGTCCAAAACGGGTTATATACAAGCTCAGGCGATATAACCTATGAGAAAGTATACTCTTTTAACCCTGAAAATCCGGATACATTAACCTTTGAAATAAATAGTATTAATCCTGTCTTTGTCCATACTCCGGTTTGTGTGGGTTTAGATGTATCAGACGACTCTGAACATAACCAGAAGCCCAATCCTGCGGAGAACGCAGACGCTTTGATTCTCGGCCGTCCTTTTACAATAAATATTTCAAATAGCGGAGATCATAAGAACATCAAGGGCTACCGGACTAAAGATTACACTAAATATTTAAAAGACAGAGAGATACGATTTGGCTTTGACACATATTTGGGAGAAGACAGGTCAGGAACCTATTTAAAATCGGGTGTATGGCACTCTTTAAATAGCTTGGGCATCTCAAATTCAACATTGGAATTAACCTTCTACACCCCATCCTGGGTGGATGAGGGCATATATGAAGTGGAGATAAGAAACATAGCATATAACGATATCTCCCTTAATGCTGAAGAAATAGCTAATCTGGACCATAATAATACAGTTGCTACGACAAGCAGGCCAGTAGAGGTTTCTGGCCGTGTCTATGATTTTGCTATCACAGATATTGATGATGTTTCCTGGGAGTCTTTCTTCAGAAAAGCCTCAGGTAGTGCAGAACCCACGGGAAAAGCTTTTTATACGGGGCCTAATAACATAAACGGAGAATTGGATAGCAGAAAGAATTACTTTATGCCCATTATTCCGGGCAAAAATGATGTGCGCGGGTTTAAAGATAGGACAGTTAAGCTTGGATATGCCATTAAATTCGAGATAAAAACCATAGGCAATTACTATGACCAAGACGACTTTGTGCGTATTATGCCCTCCTTTACCTTTATTGACAAAAACGGAAAGAACAGGCGAGAAGTAGATCTTTACTATTCAACGGCCCAGAATCCTTTAATCAAAATAGGAAGTCCTCAGGATACTTTGACTCATACCATGAAGCTCGACTTTAAATATCGGGGTATAGACCTTAATGAGTTTAAGAATACCGCTGAATCTATTTATCGCTTAAGAAGCGGAATGGGGGACTATTCGTTTGAAAAATGGGCAATTGAATTTCCAAAGCTGTCTCAGACCGGAGTTATTACCTCAAAATACACAAAAATACTTTTGAGCGAGCCGATACGAAGCTTTATAGGGCCGACCCGAAATATACCTCAAGAGGTTAATGCCGATAAAGCCTTTGCATCAGCCCAGAAATGGTACGGAGAATACAGGCTCCCCCCGGATTGCCTGATAGTACCTAAGGGCACTGATCTTTCTAAGGAGCGAAACCTGACTAAAAATTCCCCGGTATTTTTAAAGGACGGTTATGTGCTAGTAAATTTTAAAGATATAGCTATTATAAATGCCGAAGATTTTGATAACCCAAGCCTTATGTATGCAGGAAAGACAGGCGACGGTTGGGCACTGGAAGGCTATAACATAAATCAGGGCGGGTGGCAGCTTGTTACAGGGGATGTTATTGCTTATTACGCCGACAAACGCGCCACAGACGATTATTTAGGCACAGGCACGCATTAAAAGAATAATGCGAAGTA
>CAYUZC010000270.1:0-3021 GCA_964449525.1 uncultured Ruminiclostridium sp. | reverse complement strand
CAGGTTGACATTTTTGTTGCAGGTGTCGGAACAGGAGGTACTATAACCGGGGTTGGTGAAGTGCTTAAAGAAAAGAATCCTGCTGTAAAAATAGTTGCGGTTGAACCCGAAGATTCAGCTGTTTTATCGGGTGGGCAGAAAGGTTCCCATAAGATACAGGGAATAGGTGCCGGCTTTATTCCAAAAGTTCTAAACATGAAAGTGCTGGATGAGGTTATCAAAGTAAAGAATGATGAAGCCTTTGCTGCATCCAGAAAGCTTGCTAAAACTGAAGGCTTGCTTGTAGGCATATCCAGTGGAGCGGCGCTTCATGCGGCTGAGGTTTTGGCAAAAAGACCTGAAAATAAAGGTAAGAGGATAGTGGTGATATTTCCGGATACCGGGGAACGTTACCTTTCGACAGCTTTATTTACTGAGGATTAAAGGCTTTCCTTTAACCTAATCAAATCATCTGTTGAACGTCCTCTAATGATGAATAGCTCAAGATCGTTTTTAATCTCCGGGGCTGTTGAATTTTCTTCCTTAAGAAGAGAATTAAGAATATCTGAGGCTTCATCATAATAATTATTGAATAAAAGACTATACGCATAAATGTGTCGAATGAAGGAGTCCGAGGGATTGTTTTTATAAGCAATCGAAGCCATATTGAGGGCTTCTTCTTTTTTGTCATTTTTGGCATAAAGTAAATCATACATGGCATACATCGAAAGATAGTACGGATCAAACTCAGCCATTGATTCTTTAACCAACTTGTCAGCTTCTGCTATACTTAATCTCAGATAATATTCTGCCTCGGTATTATCTTTTTCATAAGCTAAGTTGATGCCAAGATTGTAAAGGGTAATGACGTAAGTTTTATGTAATTCAGGCTCACCACTGCTTTCATAAAGTTCTTTATATAGTGGAGTAGCCTTATTGTAATAGCTTGCAGCCTTTTCGTTTTCCGCTGCCAAATTATAGCTTGTTGCTGCATAAGAGTAAAGTTCTGCAAACATATTCTGATTTTCTGGTAAAGACATGTCTGTTATTTTTTTACGGACATTTATTTCGTTAATAAATGAATCTGCCGCTTCATAGTAATTTTTTAATAAGAAATGGCACAATCCCATACTGTCATAACAAACAGCTTCGGATTCTGAGTATTCAATATTATTAAATGATTTTTCCAGTTTTGTATATACTGTGGCAGCTTTATCGTAATAGTCAATTGCCTTCTCATATTGAGATAAATGTTGCATAAAAATACCGGTGAGGTTATAGCTGGTGGCTAAATCATTAATCTTCTTCTCATCATTACTTTTATTGGCAAGGGCTTCATATATTTCAATTGCTTCCTCGGAAGCATTTAGTGTTTCTTGTATATCACCGGTAATCATATATGCGCGGGCCAGATTTAGATAGTTTCTTGCTTTATCCCCAATGCTATTCTCAGTTGATCCGTCAATGGCCATCATTCTGTCTAAATATTTATTGTTATCACTGATTATTTTAACAAGGGCAGGAGCTGCTTCCGGTATATTTTCAACGGCTGTGGTAAGATTTAAGTTTATGTCGCCGATGATATCTTTAATTACTATTTCTTCTCGTTGAGTGTATGTATAGTAATATGCTGCCGTAAGCCATTGATATAAGGAATAAAAACCTGAAACAATCAAAAATAGTGATAAAAACAGGCCGGCAAGAATGGAACGGCCGAGTCTTCTCCTCCTTGTTGCTATTCTAAGATGTTCAAAGTGGGTATCTGTTGACGATGCGACTACTCGCAGAAGCTCTTCCTTAAATTTTTTCAGGTTAAATCTTTTTGCTGTGTACTTTACCATTAAAGTTCTGCTTTCAATTCCGGGTACCAGCTTAAGAGACGGGGGAAAGCAGGTTTGAGGATTATCATCTATTAACAAGGCATAAATTTTATCGGAACGACCCAATTCAATAAATGTTCTTACCTCTTTATCTACCCACTGGGATTCAGGAGTATCCTTAGAGCAAATCACCAGCAAAACACGAGAAGATTTTAGAGCCACTTCAATTGTATCACTTAGAACCCCTGCTACCGGAAGCTCTGCATCATCACGGAAGACTCGTTTTATATCAGCCTTTTTATATCGTCTGGGAGGTTTAAAGGTTTCAAGCAATGTGTGAATTTTTTTACAAATTTTATTATCCCGGGGTTTATGACGGTAGCTTAAAAAGACTTCATAAACTGTATTTTGTTCTTTTTTTATCATCACAATCCCCCTTTCACAGCTCTTCTGCAATATAAACTAATTTCTCCGGCTTTATCAAAAGCATTATTTTTGAAAGTTCATTATTCTCAGGCCTGAGGACAGTAAGCTTTATATTCTTATTTTTTTGGGCATTGTTATTGAGATAGGCTTTATACTGGCCCAAACCTCTGAACTTAAAACCACCTGTCTCCACGATTATATCTCCAGTTTGAAGGCCGTCACAGGCTTCGGAAACCTCGGCCTCAATCTCTACCACAAGGACGCCACTGGGATAAACTTTAGGGTCAGTGCTTTTTGTAAACAACTCGGAAGCCTGTGAATAAAGTTCAGAACCTTGTTCCAGCAGAGATGCAGTTTTTTTATATGCATATATAGCATCTTCCTTTTTACCTATATAACGAAGTATCTTGGCCTTATTACGCAATTGGATCAAATCATCGTCCAACTTGGGCAGCAGGAGCTCATCAACAGGCAGGAGCGGAATATACTCGCTTTCTGCTATTCGAAGCTTCTCCAGACTATTTACCAAAACTAAATTAACATATGGTAGTACTTCGGGAGTATCTTGAAAAAGAAGTGGATAATTCAGGCACATGTCAGCCAAAAGATCTTTGGAAAGCTGAGTCTTAGCGATAGCTATTTCTGTATTATGCTTTGAATTAAACCAAAGATATGTAAAAAAACTACCCAAAATTATAGGCAATAATATAACAATCAAAAAAATAGTCTTTAGTCTCTGTCGGACTCTTTTTTCATGTCTTTGTACCAGGGTATCATAACTGACACCAATTAGAGC
>CAYUZC010000269.1:0-3023 GCA_964449525.1 uncultured Ruminiclostridium sp. | reverse complement strand
ATGTAAAATGTAGAAATTGATATGTTTAACTATACGAAGCGGGTGCAAGGTTTCTCAGTGAGATAAGCCGGTCGCTTCGGAGGAAAGACCACCGCACGGTAACATTATTGAAAATGTATGAGCGACCCGTGAGCAAAAGACCTCTCGCCGAGCATGACGGAGCGAACGCGGAGGAATGCCGCTTACCGGGGATATTAATCTTTTAGACCTAGGTGCTTAGAGGCGTTCGAAATGAGATTCTTGCGCCCGCCCCCTGTATAACAAAAATAGATTCTTCGCTGGCGCACCCTTGTTGACGAAAAGATTCTTCACTCCGCTACGCTCCGCTCAGAATGACAGCGTTAGTGCACATAATTCTTAGAAAGTGTGCGATAAGATAAATGATGAAAATAGGCGGAGTGTTTCTCATTTATTAACAACTCCGCCTAACCTGTCCCTGTATTTTCAGTGACAGGATTTTAATTCTGTAGCTAATGTTTTTTAAAATCATGAAATGTAGGACGATAATGGGTTAGGAATCCTCTCTGATGCTTAAGTTTTTCTTTACCATAGAATATGCTTAGGGACAATTATATAATTACAGTTATTTAAAAAAATATAGGGCTATAGATCATCAATCATTTCCGGCAAGGTTCACCGGGTAAAATAAAATTTGCTACATAAAAGCTTTATCATATATTATAATAGTGATTGGCGACGGTAAATCATAGAAAACAAAAGACAGGAGGGATTTCTATGAAAGCAGTAATTACAGTTATAGGGTGTGACAGAATTGGTATAATTGCTTCTATCACAGGAGTTTTGGCAAAAGCAAATGTTAATATTCTGGACATATCACAAACTATAATGCAGAGTATATTCAGCATGATTATGCTTGTTGATGTTTCTAATATGGGCTGTGAATTTTCTGAGCTGAGCGATCTGTTAAATAAAGCAGGAGAAGATTTGGGCGTGGAGATAAGGTTCCAGAGGGAAGAAATCTTCACTAGTATGCATCGCATTTAAGGGAGATTAAAATGTTTAACGGAAATGAGATTCTTGAAACCATAAATATGATTTCACAGGAAAACCTTGATATACGCACAATTACAATGGGAATATCGCTGAGGGATTGTGCCTCCGACAGCAGTAAGATTTCCAGACAGAGAATATATGATAAAATAGTCCGAAATGCGCAATATCTGGTTAAAACCGGTGAGGATATAGAAAGAGATTTTGGCATCCCGATAATAAATAAGAGAATATCGGTTACTCCAATTGCATTAGTGGCTGAAAGCAGCGAGGAAGATAACTATGCGGTATTTGCCAAGGTTTTGGACGATGCCGCAAAGGCTGTTGGGGTAAACTTTATCGGAGGTTTTTCAGCCTTGGTTCATAAGGGCTATACAAAGGGTGACAGGCTCCTTATTAAAGCTATCCCTGAAGCCCTTTCTGAAACAGATAGAGTATGTGCATCAGTTAATCTGGCCACCACCAAGGCCGGTATTAATATGGATGCCGTAAAAGAAATGGGCTTAATTATTAAGGAATGTGCAAGGCGAACAAAAGATAAAGGCGCTGTTGCCTGCTCAAAGCTTGTGGTGTTTTCGAATGTCCCTGAGGATAACCCGTTTATGGCGGGGGCTTTTCATGGAATCGGGGAGCCTGAATGTGTCATAAATGTCGGAGTAAGCGGACCGGGTGTTGTAGCTCACGCATTGAAAGAATTAAAAGGTGCCGATTTTGGTATGATATCTGAAACTATTAAAAAAACAGCCTTTAAAATTACTCGTATGGGCCAGCTTGTGGCACAAGAAGCCTCAAATCGTCTTAAGGTTCCTTTTGGCATTGTGGATTTGTCGTTGGCTCCGACCCCTGCTGTAGGTGATAGTGTTGCCCACATTCTTGAGGCAATGGGTCTGGAAAGGTGCGGTACCCACGGGACTACAGCAGCATTGGCTCTGTTGAATGATGCTGTTAAAAAGGGAGGAGTCATGGCCAGCTCCTATGTAGGAGGCCTAAGCGGAGCTTTTATTCCTGTCAGCGAGGATGCAGGAATGATTGAAGCAGCTATGTGCGGGGCCCTCTCCATAGAAAAGCTGGAAGCTATGACTTGCGTTTGCTCTGTTGGCTTGGATATGATAGCGGTGCCCGGTGACACGCCCGCATCAACTATTTCAGCTATTATTGCCGATGAGGCCGCTATAGGAATGGTCAATAGTAAAACCACCGCTGTCAGGATTATCCCCGTTCCGGGAATGAAGGAAGGGGATGTGGTTGAATATGGTGGACTTTTCGGTAGAGCACCTGTTATGAGAGTTAACCCGTTTTCATCAGAAGTGTTTATTAATCGGGGAGGGCGTATACCTGCTCCTCTGCAGAGTCTGAAGAATTAAAAGGTGTGATAATTTAAATTATTAGGTGGTGTTGGGGTGATAAACTTAGTATTTAATATAGGTGATATTGTGGAGTTAAAAAAAGAGCACCCATGTGGGAGCAGGCTTTGGGAAATATTAAGAACAGGTGCCGACTTCAGAATAGAGTGTCAGGGGTGCAAGCATTCACTTATGATACCCAGAACAAAGTTTGAAAAAAGTGTTAAAAAAATTATATCCTCTTAATAGAGGATATATCCATTTAAAGGGTAGTAGTAGCGTAGGCTAGAATTATGATTAAAGCGTTAGGGCCATATTCACTTTATAGCCAGAAAGCTCGCGATATCTGTAAATTCGTTTTTATAGCTAAGTTTAATTATTTCAATATTTTTGTCGTGCAATGAATTCTTTATTAGGGTGTAATTATATTCAAAGTCATGTGTAACAATAATTTCAGTACGATTAAAGGAAACGGGATAGACGTTTTGAATAATATTAGCTAATATTTTTGGTACTTCGCTTACTTCGTATGGAGTAGCATAGTTGTCGTTAACACGAATAATTTCTAAATCAAAATCAAATTGCATACATTGCTCAATCTGATATTCTAAATCATTTGTAAAAATCTTTGCAGTATCAGGTTTTAATAAATTTTGTTGTTTTTCCAGG
>CAYUZC010000268.1:0-3028 GCA_964449525.1 uncultured Ruminiclostridium sp. | reverse complement strand
GTCCAATAACTGACTCCGCCTAATCTAAACTCATTTGCTAAAGTAAGCTTTGCCAGTATACTGCGGGCATCTTCAAACCAGACCTCATGTTCTCTCCCGTTCGAGTCATAATACCTAAAAAACGGTGCTTGGGCTATTGGATCATAACTAATCGATGCTCCGACCTCATAAGCTAAATTAACTGCGCCTACATTTGAAATTGTCTGCGCCGCTGTTCCTTCTTCAAAGGGTAAAGTCCAATTGTATCCGTAATTTGGTATACCCATGAATATTTTCTGACGCGGTATTGCGGTCACCGCATAATTAAGTACTTTACGAACCTCATTGATAGGAGCCACAGCCATAGGCGGGCTATAGGTATATCCCCACTCATAGGTCATGATTATTACGTGGTCTACAAGCTCTCCGTGCACGGGATAATCGTGGGCTTCATATAATGTGCCTTTCTGATCCGCTGATATTTTTGGAGCAAGAGCGGTTGTTATACTATATCCTAGCGGGCGTAGTCTCGCGACAACCTTTCTTAAAAAATTATTATAATTTTCTCTGTCACTTGGATAAATGTACTCAAAATCAATATCAAGTCCACTATAGTTCTTTTCTTCCAAAACACGTAGAATATTATCCAAAAGAGTATTTTGAATGGTGATGTTTCCTAGTATTGTGCTAGCCAAATCGCTATCAAATCCGCCTTCTTCCCCTATATTTGTAATGACCATCAAAGGTGCGACTCTGAAGGAGCGAGCAGCTTGTATTAGCGGCAAATCTTCGATAGTATCCAGGCTTCCGTCTGCATTTACTTGATAACTGAAGATACTTAAGTAAGTAAGGTTAGGTAATGTTTTTCTAAGAACTTCCATATCTATGTTTGGAAAAGCATAGCCATTAACCTCAATAGGACCGAAGCTGATATTTCGTTGGGGTATTGTTATAGTTTGTCCTACAACAAGTCTGTTTGGATTAGTAATTTGCGGATTCGCATTAACGATATCGCTTATACGCACCTGATACTCCATAGCAATTAGATAAAGAGACTCACCACTTCTTACTACATGTTGTCTGTTACCCTGAAGAATAACCAGAGTCTGCCCTACAACAAGTTGATTAGGATTCTCAAGTTCATTATCCGAAACTATTTTTTGCCATGATACACCGTACAGATTAGCAATTGAATAGACACTTTCACCGGATTTCACAACATGAATTTCCATGGTTTCACACTCCAAACCGCCTCAATAAGAGCTTTGTAGCCATTAATAGTTTCAGCATTATTTTGCTTGCTGAAAACTTAATTGGAAACATCCGCTCATATAGGCTGGGGACATTTAATTATAATTTAACATATGCAGTTTAGAAAACTTTTGTTTCCGTGAAACGGGATTGATTTCAATATGGTGATAAATATTATAGATTTTTATATTCTAATAGTGTAAAATGGTTTATCAAAGGAGCGTGTTTTTATGGAAATTAAAGTAGAATTAACTAAAACCCCTAAAGAAAAACCAGCATCTGATAATCTAGCTTTTGGTAATATTTTCTCAGACCATATGTTTATTATGGATTATCAAGAGGGCAAAGGATGGCATGATGCCAGAATTGTTCCCTATAGTTCAATGAGCTATGAGCCTTCGATAATGGTGTTTCATTATGGTCAAGCAATTTTTGAAGGCCTCAAGGCATATAAAGCAAAAGGCGAAGTAGTAATGTTCAGACCCGACGAGAATTTTAAACGTTTGAATAATTCTTGTGACGCTTTATGTATACCAAAAATTGATGAAGCCTTCGCTGTCGAAGCATTGAAGAAGCTAATTGATATTGACAGGGACTGGGTTCCTGATGCACCTGATACTTCACTTTATATTCGTCCTTTTATTATTGCAACCGAACCTCATATTGGCGTACATCCCGCAAACAGCTACCAGTTTATTATTATTACCGGTCCTGTTGGAGCTTATTATAAAGAAGGGCTTAATCCTGTTAAAATCTTTGTTGAGTCCCATTATGTCCGTGCCGTAAAGGGCGGTCTTGGTGAAGCAAAAGCCAGCGCAAACTATGCTGCTTCCTTAAAAGCTCAACAGATGGCAGCTAAAAATGGCTATACTCAAGTATTATGGCTTGACGGTGTTGAGAGAAAATATGTTGAAGAAGTAGGCACAATGAATGTTTTCTTTGTTATAGGAGACGAAGTTGTTACACCTGCTCTTAACGGAAGTATTTTGCCCGGTATCACAAGAAAATCTTGTTTAGAACTTCTTCGTTCATGGGGACTAAATGTATCTGAAAGAAGAATCTCTATTCAAGAGATTTATGATGCCGCTGATAATGGCCAGCTAAAAGAAGCATTCGGCACAGGTACAGCAGCTGTTATCTCTCCTATCGGGGAGCTTTGCTGGAATGATAAAAGGCTTTCTTTGAGTGATGGAAAAATAGGTGAGCTATCACAAAAGCTATATGATAATATAACTGGAATTCAGTATACAAAGCTTTCTGATCAATTTAATTGGATAGTTAAGATTTAGAAATATAGCTGAATATAAAACGAAGAGTCAGCCAAAAGTGCTGACTCTTTTTGTTTACTTTGCTTTTCTTCAATCAATTACCTACTCAAATTTTACAAATTTTTAATTTAGGGCTTGAAAACATTTGCTAATAATATTATAATGATAATCGCTGTGTGAAACGGCATAACAATGTCGTTTACATACAATAAAATATTTGTTGCGGATTGGTGTAACGGTAGCACGACTGACTCTGGCTCAGTTTGTTAGGGTTCAAATCCTTAATCCGCAGCCAAATACCTTAGCCGGTTCAAGCCAGAGAACCGGCTTTATTTATATCTTTGTATCATATTATATGTTCCGCTACAATGTGCATGACAAATAGCAATTGCAAGAGCATCAGCCGCATCGTCAGGCTTTGGAATTTTCTCAAGATTAAGTAACACCTTTACCATCTGTTGTACCTGTTCTTTTTTTGCCCTGCCATAACCAACCACAGCCTGCTTTACTTGAAGAGGCGTATATTCATA
>CAYUZC010000267.1:0-3072 GCA_964449525.1 uncultured Ruminiclostridium sp. | reverse complement strand
CGACTTCTTCCATGGTCGTATTGACATCCTTTAACTGAACCATGTATTCAGAAAGGTTAACGTTTCCGATTTCTGCCTTATTTAACGCATTTGCTGCACTTTCCGATATATCAGATACTTTATCATTAACATCCTGCGAGATTTTCTGTATCTCCTTCATCATAACAATTGCATTATCTGTCTCGGTTTGCTGATTATCCATACCTTTTGCCATATTTTCGAGTGCCATTGAAATATTTTCGCTTCCTTTTTCGTTTTCAACAGTACTCCTTGTAACAACCTGAGTTGCATCCTTTATTTCTATGGCTGCTTTTCTGACATTTGAAATGACTTTTTTCAGGCTGTCACTCATAATATTAAAATTATATGCCAACTGTTCAACTTCATCATTTGAACTGATATTTACCTTTTCGCGTGATAAATCACCCTCGGACATATGTATTAACTCAGTTTTCAATTTTTTAATCGAATTAGTTATACGCTTTATAATTAATATAAATAGAAATACACTGACAATAACAGCAAGTGCGAATATTATAATACATAATATAATCAATTCTTTGAAGTTTTTTGCAATTTCTTGCTTTATATCTGCGCTTCTTGCTAACTCTAAAGTAAGAAGACTGGAAAGGTTATTTGATATCTGTCCTCCTTCAACACCCATATCTTTAACTATTTTTTGGATATCGGGATTTACAGAAGGATACTTACCATCAACACTCAGATCATATATTTCCTGTATATAAGCAATATATTTTTCCGTTGGATTCCTTACAGCATTTATAGCCCCAAGATTTCCAAAATATTTTTTATCTGTTTCAAGTTCAGTTTTCAGGTTATCCAGAAAGGTTAGAATTTCTTTTGCACTTTCCATTTGTGCGCCTGCTGTGAGGTCGTCCCCAACCAAACAGGAATTCATGATTTTATTTGGCTGAGAAATAATATTGACTTTCATTTCATTGATCTGGAAGATATTATCTACAAGATGGTTATATTCATTATTAAACTGAATAGATTTAATAAGAATAAATACAATCAAAAAACCGAAGATTACAATTGAAAGCGAAAAAATTAATGCAATTTTTTTTGCAATACTATTCAAAAGTGATTTTCTCAATTTATGAATAGGGGATTCATTATTATTCGGAACATTAATATCTGAGCCAGATTTTTTTCTCCTCACTTTATTCTTGGTATCCATACGTTTCTTGGGCATTTTTAAATTATTTTGTTCTTCTCTATTGCGTATCATATATTCCACCTCAATAATATGATAATACCACTTATCATTTCGGTTAAACAAAGTAGTACTGTAAAAAATAAAGAGCCGAAATATATTCTATTCCGGCTCTTTGATTTTTAATTATTAGTCATAAAGGTTAGGAGCAATACTAGGATCTTCAATATTGTCCTTGTTGTACCATGCGCCGCCTGTATCAACGTCTGATACAGCTTCGCCCTTAGCTGCTGCAATTAATAGATCAATGGTAACCTCACCCATCTTCAGAGGAGACTGTGTAACAGCACCATACATGGTACCATCTTTAACAGCTGCCTTAATAATGGAACCGGCATCAAAGCCAACAGCGATAACCTTATCATCGGTACTTCCCAATACACTTAAGTTTTGGTTTGCAGTGAGGATACCCTCTGCAGAAACCTGGTTGGAACCGAATACGCCGATAGCATCGGATTGATTCAAAATTGCACTTGCTTCTGTTGCGCAAAGTTCTGTTGTTGTCTGGGAAGGAACACGAACTTCGATAATAACATTAGCAGAAGCTTCGTCGCCTTTATCTTTTGCTTTGCCTACAAAGTAATCATTACCTACAACTGCTGTGGATTTTCCTGCAGCTTTGCAGAGTTCAGTGATTTTGTCGATAAAGCCAAGACCACGGCTTGTAATAGATTCGGAAGTAGCATCCTGGTTAACAACACCGATTCTAACTGTTCCACTTGCGCCTTTTACTCTGCTTTCTAGAGCTTTCCAAATACCTTCAGCGGCTGTAACGCCTGCTTTATAGTTATCTGTGGAAGCTGTAGCAACAACAGAACCAGCTGGTGCATCCGGAATACCGGAGTCAAAGCAGACAACGGGAATTCCTGCTTCTTTAGCTGCCTGAAGTGAATCAAGCATAGCAGAAGGATCACAAGCTGCAAGACCAATTCCGTCGGGTTTGCTGTTAATAGCATCATTAAACATTTGAACCTGGTCAGCGATGTCAGATTCGGAGTTCGGGCCATTAAATGTAGAAACAACGCCCTTTGCCTCCATTTGTGCTGTTGCGCCTTTAACTGCGGCTAGCCAATAGGTTGACTGGTAGCTCTTTACGATGATTGCAAAATTCAGTTCATCTGATTCAGCCGGCTTATCCGGTGCTGCTGGTGCATCTGAAGAAGCAACGGGTGCTGATGGTGTCGGGTTAGGAACATTAGCGGGTCCTCCGCAGCCTGCCAACAATGAAGCGAGCATTACGACGCAAAGAACGATTGATAACAACTTTTTACTCATGTTTTTCCTCCTTAAAAATAATTAAATGAATTATTTATAATTACTGCTTTTTAAGAGCAGCAGTTACCGATTTAGATTTTTTCATATTTCTGTTCAAGTCGATTAGTACTGCCGTTATAAGTACAACACCTGTAATAATTTGTTGCCAGTTTGCCTGTAGGCCAATGAAAGGAAGCCCGGTTTTTAATATACAGATAATAAATACGCCTAAAAGAGTACCTGTTATGCTGCCTACGCCACCGGTCATGGAAACGCCGCCGATAATCGCACCGCCGATTCCTTCAAGTTCGAAGCCTGCGCCGGTTCCGGGATATACACTTGCAAAGATTGCTGAGTAGGCAATAGATGCAAGTCCTGCAAAAACACCTGATATTACATAGGCAAGGATATAGCAAGATTTAACATTTATACCTGATAATCTTGTTGCCTCTCTATTACAGCCAATTGCAATTATGTATCTTCCGACTTTTGTATGGTTTAAAATAAATGACATTAATACTACCAGTAATAAAATCCACAAGAACCCTAAAGGTATCTTCATATCACCAATATTTAATTTA
>CAYUZC010000266.1:0-3078 GCA_964449525.1 uncultured Ruminiclostridium sp. | reverse complement strand
AAAACCGGAATAAAGCTTTTTATTCGTGAAAAAATATTGCCTGTATCAAAATTAGCTCCCCTTGATGCCTGTGCCTTCATTATGCGATCCGTTTCCTCAAGCAAAGTAGGGATAAATCGCAGAGCAATTGACATCATCATCGCAATTTCATGGGAAGGAACACCAATTCTCTCAAAAGGCTTCAGTAGCTTTTCGATTCCGTCCGTCATGGTCATAGGAGTTGTGGTCACAGTCATTAATGATGCAGTTATTACCAGCATCACCAATCTAAAAAATAACTTAATTGCTGCATAAACGCCTTCATAAGTAACCTTTACCGGGCCTATGTTAAAAATCGGAGTACCTCCTGTAAAAAATATATTTAATATGGCCGTAATTGCCAGTATAAATAGTAATGGCTTAACACCTTTTATAGATTGCCTGATAGGAACGCCACTTACCAAAAGTAGTATTAGTGTTAGTGCGCCCATCATCACATATTCAGGCCATGATTCGATTACAAATGTTGCGACCATAAGCAAGGCAGTCCAGAATATTTTCGTTCTCGGATCAAGGCGATGTAGTATTGAATCTCCGGGAATATATTGCCCCATTGTAATATTGCCTATCATTATTTTGCACCTCCTGAATCGGAGTTTATCATAGCAGTAATATATTTTTGTGCTTCATCAACAGTCAATATAGCCTGTAAAGACTGAGCACTTGAACTTTGAAAAACTCTAAACAACTCTGTAATTTTAGGAATATCAAGATTATAGTTTCTCAGCTCTTCATATCTTGAAAATATATTAGAGGTAGTATCGCATAAAACTAAATTCCCTTTGTGCATTACAACAACACGCTCACAGAACTCAGCAATTTCCTCCATATTATGTGATATTATTATTACGGTTGTTCCATTCTGTTTATTTAGCTTGGTAAGTATATTAAATACTTCTAGACTTCCCTGTGGATCCAACCCTGCTGTTGGCTCATCAAGAACAAGTACTTTAGGTTCCATTACCAGAACGCCTGCTATTGCAACTCTGCGTTTCTGTCCACCTGATAACTCAAAAGGGGATTTTTCAAGAAGGTCCGGAGATATCCCAAGAATATCGATGACATGAAGTACTCTTTCCTTCATTTCATCCTCTTTCATACCCTGTCTGGTAAGGCCAAATATTATATCCTTATAAACCGTTTCCTCAAACAGCTGATGCTCCGGATATTGGAAAATAAGCCCGACCTTTTTTCTAAGCTCCTTTATATCCTTTCCTTCAGCCTTCAGCCCATCTACATCAATTGTCCCTGAAGTAGCCTTTAAAATTCCGTTGAAATGTTGCACCAACGTGGATTTACCTGATCCGGTCTGACCAATTATCCCCAAAATCTCGCCTTTTTTTACAGTCAAATTAATATCATTCAATGCTTTTTGTTCAAAAGCCGATCCTTGCATATAAACATGGCTTAAATTTCTGACATTTATTATTGTCTCAGCGGCATCATGATCAATCTTTTTTACTCCATTATATGGTGAAATTAGATTGCCAGCTTTACCGCGTCTATTTAAAATGTCTTCTATAATTTTAACCATTTCATTCAGATTCAAAGGAAGTTTATCTATCATTATTCCGCTTTTCCTTAAATTGTAGGCTAAGGCTGTTACCTGCGGAACATCAAGTCCAGCTCTTCTTATTTCCTCTACATTTTCAAATATCTGTTCGGGTGTACCTTTTAATGCAAGTCTACCGGACTCCATAACCATAACACGGTCTGCGTCTACAGCCTCTTCCATATGGTGTGTAATAAGCACTATAGTGATACCTTTTGCCTTGTTCAGATTCTTTAAAACAGCCATTACTTCTTTGCGACCATGAGGATCAAGCATTGATGTGGCTTCATCCAAAACAATGCACTTTGGCTCCATTGCAAGTATCCCGGCAATAGCAATACGCTGCTTTTGTCCGCCAGAAAGCATATGAGGAGAATAGTCGACGTATTCTTCCATGCCAACCACTTTTAGCGATTCATCAACCTTGCTTCTTATCTGAACCGGAGGAACTCCTAGATTTTCGGGACCAAAGGCTACATCCTCTTCAACGGTTGTCGCCACAATCTGGTTGTCCGGATTTTGCAGAACTAACCCTAAGGTCTTTCTGACCTCCCATATCAATTCGTCATTATGGGTATCAATACCGTCAATGATTACCGTACCTTTTCTGGGAATCAGAAGCCCGTTTAAAAGCCTTGCCAAGGTAGATTTGCCTGAACCATTTCTACCTAAGACTACAACAAATTGACCTAGCTTGATGGACATAGAAACACCTTTAACCGCTTGTACAACAACGTCATCCTCATCTTGTGTTATATATTCATAATAAACATCATCTGTTTTTATCATCTCGTTCATACAGTCCCCTTGTGTCCCTAACCGTTAATTCTTATAGCCTCTAAAAGCGAATAATGGAGAACGGTATACCCGCTCTCCATTATTATAAGCAAAATCATTCTTTTAATTAAACCAATTCAAGTACAACAACTTCGGCTCCGTCGCCTCTTCTTGCGCCAAGTTTGTAAGTACGGGTATAACCGCCTTTTCTATCCTTATACTTTGGAGCAATGTCATTAAACAACTTGTTTGTCAGGCTTATGGTATTACCTTTTTCATCTTTAACTCTATAGACCCAGTTCATAATGAGACGTCTTGCAGCCAATCTAGAGGGACCGTCAACCGTTTTAAGCTCGGTTTTGGTTTCTCTTTCAATAACTTCATACTTATTTCCGTTCTTTGAAGTCACGGACTTAAGTATTTTGCGACCTTTGCTATCTAGTACCGGAGCACTGATTGTTACATTTTTAGGAGCTGTAAAATTATCACATTCCTTAACAGCAAGTGTAATTAACTTTTCAGCTATGTTTTTAACTTCCTTAGCTCTGGTCTCGGTTGTCTCAATACGACCATACTGGATCAGAGAGGTTACCAGATTCTTTAAAATTGCCTTACGTTGGTCTGTAGGTCTTCCTAATTTTTTATTAGCAGGCATTTCGTTTCCTCCCCTTACGCATTACTATTAATCTTCATTCGTCGCAAGCTTTAAC
>CAYUZC010000265.1:0-3081 GCA_964449525.1 uncultured Ruminiclostridium sp. | reverse complement strand
GCCATTTCCATACTTCCTCCTATACCGACACCCACAATAATAGGCGGGCAAGGATTCGCTCCTGCTTGGCTTACTGTATCTAAAACAACCTTTTTAACCCCTTCTACTCCGTCAGAAGGCTTTAGCATTCTAAGAGCGCTCATATTTTCACTTCCAAAACCTTTAGGGGCCACGTGCAACGTAAGACTATCGCCTTCAATAATGCTATAATGAATAATCGCAGGAGTATTATCACCTGTGTTATCCCTCTTAAGGGGATCCTTTACAACCGATTTCCTCAGATAACCCTTTTTATACCCTTGTCTTACACCTTGATTCAAAGCTTCTTCCAGACTTCCGCCTATAATTTGAACCTGTTGGCCTATTTCAACAAAAATTACAACCATCCCGGTGTCCTGACAAATCGCCAAACTCTCCTGAAACGCTATATCAGCGTTTTTAATCAAGCTTTGAAGTACGGAACGTCCGGTTTCGGATTTCTCTGATATTGCACCTTTTTCAAGTGCCTCTCTTATGTCCCGGTTCAAAACAAGATTCGCTTCAATACATAAATTTTCTATAGCTTCTGTAATTTTGGATACGTGTATAGTTCTCACCGCGACCCCTCCATGCACTATCATTCAACTTCTATAATAAATTCACCGTTTTCCAGATCAGTTCTTACAACTACCTCATTTAACGAATATCTCTCTTTTATTGCCTTAATATTGGTTCTTTTTTGCCCTACAACCTTTGAAACAAGCTGCTGGCTTGTCCTTATCTTAATTTTTTTGCAATTGCCCACATATATATTATCCAGGCAAGCAGTCATTTTTCTATATAGAATTCGAGACTCAACCAGTTCCCCAAAAGCCGGATGATAAGGACCTGCTACTATTGAACCCTCCAAAGTATCGGTATCCTGAAGACCAATCCTTAAAACCGTGATGTCGGCTTCCCTGTATATGGGTAAAATATCAGCACACCACTCAACAGCTTGTTCAAGGTTAAGAGGTTTAAACTGTCCGCTTAAGTATAATTCTTCAAGCATAGTATCTTTTAGTACTAAGGCAGGGTATATTCTAATCATGTCCGGATTAAGTTTTACAACACAATTAGCCGTTTTTAAAGCTTTTTCGTAGCTGTCTTCCGGAAGACCAAGCATAGTTTGAATTCCTAGAGAAATACCGCTCTCTTTTATCAGTGAGCAAGCCTGTAAAACATCCTCGACACTATGACCTCTTTGACTCTTAATAAGAACCTCATAATCCATACTTTGAACTCCCAGCTCAATTACCTTAACTCCATATTTATTAAGAATTTTTAATATATGTGGCGTTATTGTGTCAGGTCTGGTTGATAATCTTATACCTGACGCTTTACCGTTTTTAATATAAGGTTGGGCTAGTTCAAGATATGTTATCATCTCTTGTTCCGGAATGCCTGTAAAGCTTCCTCCAAAAAAGGCTATTTCTACATCATCTTTTCCATTTATTGTAGAAAAACTCTCCTCCAGGATTTTCTCAACCCGCTCAGGAGTCTGAAAAGTAAGGGTTCCACTGATTCTTTTCTGGTTGCAAAACACACAGGCATGAGGGCATCCCATATGCGGTATAAAAACCGGTATATTAATATGTCGAGCTCTTTTCATTAAACATCCTCTTTACTGGGCTTGCCCCATATCCTCCAAAGCAGCTTTTGCTGCCATTTGCTCTGCATCCTTTTTTGATTTTCCTACACCTGTTCCAATGGCTTTACCATTGGCGTAAACAGATATTTTAAAAGTTTTTGCATGATCAGGACCCATAGACTCAACGAGTTTGTATTGGATGGCGATATCTCCGGATTTCTGAAGTTCCTCCTGGAGCGCAGTTTTATAATCCATAAACAGCATACCGTCAACAGCCTTATGATATATATCGCCTAAAAGATTAATTATAAAACCTTCAGCTTCATCCATACCTCCGTCTAAAAATATGCTTCCTATTACAGCTTCCATAGCATCGGACAGTATAGAAGGCCTTGTTCTTCCGCCGTTAGCCTCCTCGCCTTTGCCAAGCATTAAAAGCTCTCCCAATCCTATCTTCCTTGCACAAGCATCCAAGGATGTCTCGCACACTATAAGTGCACGCATCTTACTCATTTCACCCTCGCTAAATTTTTTCTCATTATTATATAGCACAAGGCTCATGATAAAATCTAAAATAGCGTCACCCAGAAATTCAAGCCGTTCATTGTTTTTAGCTGCAAAACTATGATGTTCATTTGAAAAAGAGCTATGGACTAATGCATTGACAGCATATTGCTTGTTTTTGTATGTGTAGCCAATTCTGCTTTCCAAGGTTTTTATAACCTTCAGAATCTCATCCGGAATTTTATCCAAGTACATCCTCCTCCAATAAAACACATTGTAAATTATTTTAGCACAGTTTGTTAATATTTGTGTAGGCATATATATTATTTTTCAATTTATAGTTTAGCACCAGAGCAAGTTTAAAGTGATGTAGGCCTATACAGGATTTTTCCCTTCAAGTCCGAAAACGAATGCAAGAACTTCCGCTACTGCCTTATAAAGCTCGGGAGGAACAGCTTCGCCAATATCAACGGTTTTATACAGTGCTTGGGCTAGGGCAACATTTTCCATAGTGTGTATTTTATTTTCTTTAGCCACTTCTTTAATACGCTTAGCCATATAATCCATACCCTTAGCCAGAACATAGGGTGCCGACATTTTTTGAGGATCATATTTTATTGCCACTGCATAATGGGTAGGGTTTGTTATTACCACATCGGCTTGAGGTACATCCTTTAACATGCGTCGCATGGATATCTCTCTCTGTTTCTGCTTGATTTTGGACTTAATCTCCGGGTTTCCTTCCATCTGCTTATATTCCTCTTTTATTTCCTGTTTACTCATTCGAATATCCTTTTCATGTTTTCGCCATTGAAAGAAATAATCTGCAGCCGAAATAACCAGAAGGGCGAAGCATATTTTTATTGCTATGCTCAAGGCCGTATCGATCAAATAGGCTGCCAGAGAAACAACTGAAAGGTCCATAAGCTTCATCATATTTATAAACTCACTTTGTATTGAGCTCCACG
>CAYUZC010000264.1:1364-3090 GCA_964449525.1 uncultured Ruminiclostridium sp. | reverse complement strand
AGTATCAATTAACATTTGTATACCTCCAACTGTATAAAAACTTAAGACGTATTAATGTTTTAATGTGTCTTAGTAGTCAATACAATTATACCAAATCCGTCTCAAGATTAGAGGATTTAAGAAAGAATTTTTGTCTAACGTTCCAGTTTTATGATGTCGGCGAACCAAATAGCGGAGTCTTTGCATTTCGCGGCGCTTGCCGCCCGGTGAAGGGGTGTGGGCACGCATTCCATAGAGCACGCCCCGACAGTTAAAGCTTTGTTATATGAAGTACAGAGGCTTTTATATTTATTATGGATAAACCCAAATACTTTCCCATTACTATTCTACATAAGCTGAACTGATAAAACCAATATAACTTTCTTTCTCAACTTGTAAGTATATATAGTAATAAACCTCATCATCTTCAATACCTTTGATAGAATACATGGTATCAACTCTTCTTATGTTATTGGGAATAGTCAACACAACTTCTGATCTATTATCAGCTTTTCTATAGACGGGAATTTCTTCTCCGACGAGATCAACACAATAACGCCTAATACCTTTTGTTCTAACCTCTTTTTTGTATTCTTGAATTTTTAGAACAATATCTATTGTTGAATTATATATATAATTTATATTCAGTTCTAGTACTTCAGAATCCAATTTATCAAATTCGTTTTTAATTGCCCAAATGCCGTCTTTATATCTATATAGTTCAGGCGTTAACCTCCAAACATTCCAGAATAAGTTATCATCAATTGAATACTTTAAAAGTTGTTTCTCTATATGATCATGATCCAATACTATATAATCGGTTGGTTCTTTTACGTTTTTTTCTATATACTCACTATCTTTAGCATATAAAGGAGCCGGTGAAAAAGCCTTAAGAAAAGCAGTATTATCTTTTTTCTCTTTGAATTTTGAGATATCATATTCTTTCTCAAATTCAATGTATAAAACCTTCCTACATTCAATTGCACATCCTACTAAATTACCTTCTATTAAGTTTTTCTCAGCTTCAATAAGGAAATTTTTTGATTCACCTTCTTCAATAGCATTTATCAGTGATATTTTTTCAAAGCACACATTAAGAAGTCTATTTAAGACCTCATCAAAAAAAGCTTTTACGATATGTATCAATTCTTCACAGTCAGATCTTTGAGGTAAAATACAATAATGTTTCGAGTTCACTCTAATTTTATTTAGTCGAAATAACTGAGCCTTAAACGGCATTTCATAAGATTCTGTTTTTTGTTCAATTGCTCAAAAATAACCTTCAAAAGATGTTTTGAGATTAATATCTGCATGCAAATAATACGATATCGATAAAAGAAAAATTTCAACTGAATCTTGTAGAAAATTAGCTATTAAGTGAAGGCTAATATCTGCTTTATTGTCCAATTGCTTCACCGCTAGATAATAGTATTTCTTTGACATTAATAATCTATTTATTAATGCTTTTTCCACTAAATAAACCTCCTTTAATGATAAACAAACTAAGCTCAAGGCAACTTATGAGATTAATCCCTCGTATATCCCCTCCTGACAGAATGAGTTGATTTTTTTAATTATTTAATTAATTCTAACGTTTCTTTGTTACTGTTGGCTATGTTGAAATTCAATAAAGCTATTGGGTATTTTGACATAGTGACCCTCCAACAAAAGTATCCGTTGTATTAGTGGTATTTTAAAGGGTTTCTATTGTAATGTTTATTTAATATGTGCCTCATGTTCTAGCAAA
>CAYUZC010000264.1:0-1354 GCA_964449525.1 uncultured Ruminiclostridium sp. | reverse complement strand
GCTTCTCATTAATATTTCTAATCCTTCTTACCATTCTTCTTTGATAAGTTTCTTGATTTCACCCATGTCATCAGTAGTAATATCCTGTATTTCAAGTGCATATGCGCCACAAAGTGACTTGCGCTTGCCGTCTGGAAATGTGTATGTATAAATATGTGTATCGGGCTCACCTGCGCAATAATTACAGTTACTGCTTATACAACCGGGGACTTTGCTCGGATATTTGATAATCGCCGCGCTGACAATGTCGGCGAACCTTTGTGAATATCCATTGCATGCCGAAAATCTTAATGCGAATAAAGGGGAAAATTCTTTGTTTTTCTTTATGCCCATTTTTGCGATTTGTTTATTATGTAAGTCATGTTTAAAGGATATGTTCGATTTGTCTTTTTGTGGATTATAACTGAGTTCAGATAAACATTTTATAATTTCATGGTATAACGGTCTAATTTCATTTCTAACCGCTAATAAGTATGAATTTATCAAATCCTCCTGTTTTTTTGTTTTCATCATTATATCCTCCATTAAATACAGATTCAGTACTACATAATACTGTACTGATGCGTAATACTCCTGCCTCCAAAGCCCATCTTTCACAATCGGCACACGAATGCGCCATCTTTTGCCCCCCATTTTGTAGAACTACTTCATTTACGTTTACAGTGTCGCATAAGATGCCAATTCAGGTAGATAACCGTATTTATACGGGATGATTGTTGCTTAATAAGCCGACTATTTCTCTTGATGTACGACTCTATTATAATAAACTTTAATAACAATTCCAATAAATTCTTAAAAAAGTATAGATTTCTAGTTTTTTTGTAATATCAAGTAAAATAGTGGCGCGTATACCGGAATTCTACTATTATTTCATCATCATTGTTATATAAATCAAATAGATGTAAAATGAAAACATAAAATAAAACTCCTAGATAATAGGCTAAATTGAGGTTAAATATATGAAAAACAAGCTATCCTATGCACTATTATTCCTTTTGATTTTATTGATAACAATGCCCTTAACAACGACTGCAGATACAGGCCCAAAGCCTTCGGTCGTCATTTCCTTTGAAGGGCTTGAAAACGAGAAGTATTATGTGACCTTACTGTCTGAATCAGTTACTACAGGTCCACATACCGCATATGACGAACAAGCAGATAATTCAGGATACTATGGAGACGAAAAGGATAATATAATATGGCAAAAATTTGTATCATATAAAGATGAAGACGGGTTTTATTTTTTGCAGTTCTTTGAAGATTGTACAGAAACCTCAAAATTTACTTGGGGATACTATCCCCCGACTAAATTCAAAATCCTAATTTACTTTCCGGAACATGATAGCTTTGCAGT
>CAYUZC010000263.1:0-3100 GCA_964449525.1 uncultured Ruminiclostridium sp. | reverse complement strand
TCAATCATTGCTTTCAACGTTTCAAGTTACTATTCGTATAGTGGGAAACGAGCTGTAAGTTGACCTACTCTATCTATTATCCCCTGCTTATTACTTTCAAAACCACCGCTTAATGTCATATTTATAAGTTCAGCAATTTCAATCATTTCTTTTTCTTTCATGCCACGGGTGGTAACTGCCGGAGTCCCTACTCTTATGCCACTTGATATAGCAGGACTTAAGGTATCAAAAGGAATACCGTTCTTATTTACTGTTATCATAACTTCATCAAGCATCAATTGTGCGTCTTTACCGGTTACACCCTTATTTGTTACATCAATAAGCATAAGGTGAGTATCAGTACCTCCTGATACAATTTCAAATCCTCTTTCAATAAGGCCTTCAGACAAAGCTTTTGCATTCTTAGCAATCTGCACCTGATAATCCTTGAATTCCTGAGTAAGAGCCTCTTTTAAGCATACCGCTTTTCCTGCAATAACATGCATCAATGGGCCACCTTGTATGCCAGGAAATACTGAACGGTCAATATCCTTTGCATATTTATCTTTACATAAAATCATACCACCTCTTGGCCCTCTTAACGTCTTGTGCGTTGTGGTGGTGACAAAATCGGCATATGGTACAGGGCTCGGATGTACACCTGCAGCAACAAGGCCTGCAATATGAGCCATATCCACCATAAGATAACAGCCTACCTCGTCGCATATTTCTCTAAATGCTTTGAAATCTATAACCCTTGAATAAGCACTGGCTCCGGCAACAATCATCTTAGGTTTTGTTTCCAAAGCTGTTTTACGCAATGCATCATAATCTATCAATCCGTCGGATTCTTTAACACAATAAGGAACGGGTTTAAAATACTTCCCTGACATATTCAAAGCCATACCATGACTTAAATGACCACCGTGGGCGAGGTTCATACCCATGAAAGTATCACCGGGTTTAAGAACCGTATAAAAAACAGCCATATTAGCCTGTGCACCGGAATGAGGCTGAACATTAACATGCTCTGCCCCGAAAAGCTCTTTAGCTCTGCTGATAGCAAGAGATTCAACTACATCCACATGTTCGCAGCCACCGTAATAACGTTTCCCGGGATAGCCCTCTGCATATTTATTTGTCAAAGGAGTCCCAACGGCCTCAAGAACTGCCTTACTCACAAAGTTTTCAGAAGCTATTAGCTCTATTTTATCAGACTGTCTTTCAATCTCGTCATAAATAGCTTTCGCAACATCTGGATCTGCTTTTTCAATTTCTCTGAATTTTAGCATTTATTTTATCCTCCCCATATCAATAGAACCCTAACCTTTAGTTCGGGTGCCATTGTTATTTTAACAACAAAAGAATTATAATTGTTTTTGTTGTATCGTGTCAACTCAATTAATGAATACTCTCTTCTTATTAAATATTTTTAATCTTTTCGGGTTTTTTATCCTTTCTTTCAAGAGAAGCTGCATCTATAAACATCAGCGCAGTTAATCTCTGTGAAATGAGAAGTACAATAACCTCAAAAAATGCAAATATAAAGAGAGCGAGAATCTGATTTTTAACATCCATCGCTAAAGTACCAAGGATTAGACCAAGAAAATGTGGCCAAAGGCCGTTAAATATGACCCTTCTTTTGCATCCTTTAGTAATATCAAGAGCAACTTTAAAGTTTTTAAAGACACCGGTATCAAACTCAAGGATTAAAAGGTTTTTAAAAATAAAAATCATATCAACAGCCAAAACGGCAAAAGGCAAAAATGTAGTAACAGCGATAATTGCAGGCATAAAAAATGCAATAAATACTATTAGCATAGATAGAAGAAAAACCACTAAGGCAAAAATCCCGTAAAATAAAACATTAAAAATAATTATCTTAAATAGCCTTTTCATAAACATTGTAGTACGTTGAATCCATGTAGAATCTGTATCAGTCAAGCTGTAAAAATAGAATGCTCCGTAATAAGTCGCAATTATATATGCGAATGCGTTTATTACAGCATAAACGGCCAGCACAATTGATGTAGATTCAAGCATTTTATAAACAATCTCAATATTTATTGCGGAGAAATCGATATTTTTTGCTTCGACTTGCTCCATAAGGCTTACACTTATTTGCTCATAGTATAAAAAAACATCCTCAGTATAAGGTTTTGCAAAAATATAACCGCCGAAAAGAATTGCAAGAACCAAAATAAATACCACTTGAGCTACAATTGGTCTATCTATATCATAAAACTTTAGTGATTCTTTAAGATAAAAAAAGATAGATTTAACTCTACATGGCTGTCCTTTTTGTCTATCCATTTTTCTTCCCCCTAATTAGTTTGGCTTCATTGTTTGTTAAATATCTCCACTGACCAAGCTTTAAATCACCCAATGTTAGCCTACCCACGGCTGAACGCTTAAGCCTCAACACAGGACGTCCCACAGCTTCACACATACGCTTAACTTGCCTGTTTCTGCCTTCATGTATAACAATTCTCAAAACAGTGCTCTTGGGTCTTATATCTACAACCTCAACCTCGGCAGGAGCAGTTAATTTACCATCAAGCATAATTCCACTTCTCAAAGCTTGTAGCTCCTTGTTAGAAGGCATACCTAAGACTTCTGCCATATATGTTTTTCTGGTTTCCTGACCGGGATGAGTGTTTTCGTAAGCAAAATCACCATCATTTGTAAGTATTATTAAACCTGTAGTGTCATAATCAAGACGACCGACAGGATAAATTCGCTCATTGACTCCATCAATAATATCTAAAACTGTTTTTCTTCCTTCAGGATCCGAAACGGTTGAGACATAACCCGATGGTTTATTCAGCATAATATAAATAAGTTTTTTTTCTTTATTAATAAGTTTTCCGTCAACTTCAATCCTATCTTGGTCTGACACACGGATACCCATTTCGGTGATGATTTCTCCGTTCACCTTAACCCTACCGGCCTGTATCAGCTCCTCGGCGTGTCGTCTTGATGCAACACCGCATTGAGCCATATATTTTTGCAATCTTATTTTTTCGTTCATTAATTTACCTTCCATATTAAAAAATTATTATATCATAGTTTAATCTCATTTACTATTTATGCTAAATAATAATTTCCTAACAAAGCCGAA
>CAYUZC010000262.1:0-3122 GCA_964449525.1 uncultured Ruminiclostridium sp. | reverse complement strand
TTCCTCAGTCAGCCTTACTATTTCTGCCTGAATCAATGATAGAATAAAGTTTAACTGCAGTATTACCTGTTTTACCTCAAAATAAGCTAAAATTAAATCGTCTAGTTCTTGATTGTTCATTTTTTCACCCCCCAGGTTGTCTTTCTTTTACATAATATGATGTACATGCTTACTTAGCTCACCAATAAATCGAAAAAGACAATGGATTTATCTTTCCATTGTCTTAATTTATTTTGGTGCCATTAATGTCTATATTTGCCGGGGTTCCATAACATGCCACCAGAAAAGCTCTCCCTGCTTATTCATGCTGTTCTTATCTTCTCTGAGCATCAAAGTTCTTCTCAAGGTTCTTGAGAATACGCTCCATTGCTATATTTACATCTTCATCTTTTAAAGTCCTTTCAGATGCCCTGAACGATAAAGCAATAGCTACACTTTTCATTCCGTCGGGTACCTGAGCACCCTTGTAAACATCAAAGATACTGACGTCTTTCAAGTATTCTCCGCCCTTTTGCTTAATTGCTTGCAACATCTGTGCAACGTATAGTTCTTCACTTACCACGACGGCTAAATCCCTTGTGATCGCCGGGAACTTAGGAAGCTGACTGTATTGCTTTTCTGTTGTTGACGCAGCAATTAATACGCCGGCATCAGCCACAGCTACAAATGTTCTATTCGGACATTCATAGTTTTCTGAAACCTCAGGATGAACCTCGCCCAATGTGGCAGCATAGACCATTTCTTTATTCTTGCTTTTAACATAGAGCTTAGCGGTTCGCCCCGGATGGAAGCTTGTTTCTTCCTTTTCAGGTCTGAACTCGTACTTTTTAATTCCCATAGTCGATAAAAGTTCTTCCATTATTCCCTTTAGTTCATAGAAATCGCTCGTTCCTCCATACATACCTATTGTCAATGTCTCTCTCTCGTCAGCCAGTACTTCTCCTTCAATTGGCATATAAACATAAGCAAGTTCAAAAAGCGCGGCTTCAGGATTATTTCGATTGTAATTTGTTGAAAGCGATTTTAGCATATCCGGAAGTGTAGTCGTTCGCATAAGGCTAAAGTCTTCTCCGAGCGGATTGGAAATAACAACTGCATTACGAAGAGGGTGATCCTTCGGAAGATTGATTGTATCGAAAACCTTCGGGCTTGCGAAAGAAAGTGTGTACGCCTCATTTAACCCACAGCCGGTCATAGTGTTTCTGATCACATCCTCCATACTTTGCTTATATGTTTTTCTGCCCTGCATTGATTCCTTACCTGATAAAAGGCTGGGCTTGATATTGTTATATCCATAAAATCTGGCTATTTCCTCGCATAAATCGGCTAATTCAGTAATATCATTGCGGAAGGATGGAGGAATCAGGGTCATATTCTTTTCATCCACTTCAAATTTTAGAGATTTAAAAATTTTAATCATTTCAGTGACTTCGATTTCAGAGCCTAAAAAGCTGTTTATTCTGTCAGGTTCAAGCTTCATAACACGCTTTTCATATGGCTTACAATTACAATCAGCTATGCCTTTGACAATCTTACCGGCGCCCAGAAGCTCAATCAGTTCGGCACAGCGGTTTAAAGCCGGAATTGCGTTTTCTGTATCAAGACCTTTTTCAAAGCGTATGGAAGCCTCGCTCCGAAGGCCCATTTTCTTTCCCGTTAGACGAATAGAAGAACCCTTAAAAGTTGCTGATTCAAGTAAAATTGTATTGGTTCTCTCTGTTATCTCCGAGTTTTCGCCTCCCATAACTCCGGCTACTCCAACTGGACGATTTGTGTCACATATTAAAAGCATTTCAGAATCAAGGTTCCTATCCTGGCCATCCAAAGTTCTGATGGCTTCTCCGTCTTTTGGTGTCCGTACAATAATCTTTCTCCCCTGAACCTGATCAAGGTCGAAAGCGTGCATTGGCTGACCATATTCAAGCATTACATAGTTTGTGATATCAACAATATTGCTTATAGGCCTCATGCCGGCGGCAGCAAGTCTTCTCTGCATCCATGCGGGAGATGGCTCAATTTTTACATCTTTAACTGCTCTTGCCGCATACCGGTAACACAGCTCGGGATTCTTTATTTCTATGGAGACTAGGTCGTTTATATCACCGCCCGCTTCTTCTTTAACCTCTATCTTAGGGCTTTCAAAGGTTTCACCAAGAGTAGCTGCGGTTTCTCTTGCCAAGCCTATAACAGAAAGACAATCTGGTCTGTTTGAGGTAATCTCAAACTCCACTACTTTATCCATATCAAGAGCTTCTTTCACATCCACTCCTAATTCCGGTGTACCTTTAAATACATATACACCGTAATCAGGTGCATCGGGAAGATAATCCTTTGTTAGGTTGAGCTCATCAATAGAACACATCATTCCGTAGCTCTCAACTCCACGAAGCTTTGATTGCTTAATTTCGCCACCGGGTAGCTTTGAACCAACAAGTGCAAGAGGAATATAGTCTCCTTCTTTAACATTAGGAGCACCTGTTACAATCTGTAAAACTTCACTTGCCACATCCACCTTACATATAACCAACTTATCCGCATCCGGGTGGTTTTCTATTGATATTATTTTCCCTACCACAACTTTTTCAATATCCTTGCCCATGTCCTCTATGCCTTCAACTTTTGAACCGGAAAGAGTCATTGCATCGATATACTCTTTTATGGGAACATTTATATTAACATAATCACTTAACCACTTTATAGGTGCTTTCATTTATCTCTCCTCCTTTAAAATTGCTTTAAGAAACGAATGTCATTCTCATATAGCAATCTCATATCATTTATACCGAATTTACCCATTGCGATACGCTCAACGCCCATACCAAAGGCAAATCCTGAGTATATTTCAGGATCTATATTACATTCTCTCAATACATTTGGATGGACCATTCCTGCGCCAAGAATTTCAATCCAGCCTTCACCTTTACAGATTCTGCATCCTTTACCGCCACATTCCCAGCATGATACATCAACTTCTGCGGATGGTTCCGTAAAAGGGAAGTGATGCGGTCTTAAACGAATCCTCGTGTCTTTTCCGAATATGGATTTTGCAGAAGCCTGCAAGGTTCCTACCAAATCACCCATAGTGACGCCTTTATCTACAACAAGACCCTCTACTTGATGAA
>CAYUZC010000261.1:0-3153 GCA_964449525.1 uncultured Ruminiclostridium sp. | reverse complement strand
TTTGAGATAGCTAAGATTGGAAAGACCTCCCTTGAAATCAAAAGAAAAATTATTGAACAACAATCGGAAAAGGGGCTTTATCCTTATACATCACATTATCTGAGGAATATTAAACAGAGAACCGGTTCCTATTGGTATAACCACTTTGCCACAATTGGTATAGTAGGTATGAATGAGGCTATTTTAAACTTCATGGGTCAGGATATTACCACAAAGGAAGGACAAGCTTTTGCTGTTGAAATTATGAATTACCTACGGGATATCATGGTTGATTTCCAGCAGGAAACCGGAAACTTCTATAACCTTGAAGCTACTCCGGCAGAAGGTACTTCATATCGACTTGCTAAACTTGACAGGCTACGTTATCCGGATATTATAGCTTCAGGTGACGATGCACCCTACTATACGAATTCCACGCAGCTTCCGGTAGGCTTCACTGACGATATCTTTGAATGTATGGACCTTCAAGACGAGCTTCAATCGCTCTATACAGGAGGTACTGTACAGCATCTATATCTCGGCGAGAGTATAAAAGAGATAGAGGTTTGTAAAAACCTTATAAAAAGGATATTTGAGCGGTATAAAATGCCATATATTTCAATAACACCGACATTTTCAATATGCAATACTCATGGATATATTCAAGGAGAGCATTTTGAATGTCCCACCTGTGGAGGCCAAACAGAAGTATGGTCCAGGGTGGTAGGCTATTTAAGACCTGTGGCAAACTACAACAGAGGGAAAAAAGAAGAATACTTTTCAAGAAAAAAATTCGTACTTGATAATCAAGTCGGATAAAAGGATATAATATGAAAATTGCAGGACTACAAAAAAATTCAATGATAGATTATCCGGGGAATTTATCGGCGGTTGTTTTTACACAAGGATGCAATATGAACTGTGGATACTGTCATAATAGATGCCTGATAGGGGCTAACTCTAAAAATGAAATAATTGAGCAACACGATGTTGTTGCGTTTCTTAAAAAGCGATGCGGGCTTTTGGACAGCGTAGTTGTTTCAGGCGGAGAGCCGACGCTACAAAAAGATCTTCCTGAATTCTTAGAGATGGTAAAAGGCATGGGTTATAAAACCAAACTGGATACAAACGGGACTAATCCGGAATGTTTAAGATTGCTCATTAAAAACAATCTGCTTGATTATGTGGCAATGGATATGAAGGCACCTCTTTGTAAATACCGAAAAGTTTGTTGCTCGCAAGTTGACACTCAGAAGTTATCTGAAAGCATTAATATCCTAAAAGAGGATATGGTAAAATACGAATTTCGAACGACTTATACTCCGGAGCTTTGTGAGGAAGATTTAATAGACATTTCCGAAACTATTAGAGGAGCACAAAGGTATGTGCTGCAGCAATACAGGGAAGTGGATTCAAATGAGGGTAAATATACCGGATATGTCGAAAAACGAAATATACTAAAGAGTATTACACAAGAGCTTA
Organism: uncultured Ruminiclostridium sp.; assembly: GCA_964449525.1. GTDB lineage: Bacteria > Bacillota > Clostridia > DSM-8532 > DSM-8532 > DTU059. The sequence goes on along the minus strand of CAYUZC010000261.1, from coordinate 1,692 downwards.
TAAAAAGCGTTGATGCATTACAATTCAGAGGTGATTTTGGATTCGTATAAACATAATTTAAGGCTCTATTCTAATAAGAAATATATTCCTTAATTGTTTTATTTTTATTGTTGTCTGATGCTATATTATTGGATATAATTTGCTCTGTAAGAAACGTTAAATGATGGGCTAATCCCTTATTAAACTGTGGATTATCCCGTCCTTGTTTGTCTAGACAAAATGATATTCCAATTAAACAGATACGATTATTATGGTGACTATTGGTAATAGATACATGTTAATTTTTTGAGGTGGTTAAAAATTGTATAAAGAATACATATTGAAAAATAATTTAACTGTCATTTTTGAAAGATTAAATCATCTGAAATCTGTATCCTTTGGAGTGTGGGTCGGTTCGGGAGCACGAAATGAAACTCGCAGTAATAGCGGGATTTCACATTTTATCGAACATATGGTGTTTAAAGGTACAAAAAACAGAACGGCTAAGGATATAGCTTGTGAGATAGATAGAATAGGCGGTGAGATAAACGCTTTCACCGGGAAGGATTGCACATGCTTTTATACAAAGACGCTTTATAGCGATCTTGAAACCGCTGTAGATATTCTGTCCGATATGTTGTTAAACCCCGTGTTCAATCCCGTTCATATGGAAACAGAAAAAAAGGTTGTAGCGGAAGAAATCAGCATGTATGAAGATGACCCTGAAGAATTAGTCCATGATCTTCTTACCGAAGAGATGTGGAACGGCGTTCCCTTAGGGTATCCCATACTTGGCACGGTTGAATCCTTGGAAAGCATAACAAGAGATGACTTGCTCGAATATATGTCATCATTCTATGTGCCGGATAATTGCGTTATTTCAGTTGTTGGAAATTTTGAAGAAGAACAACTGATTGAGGTTATAAATAAGTATTTTGGTGCATGGACACCTTTGGAATACTGTAGCCTAACGAACGAAAGGCCAATATTCAGAGCCCATTTTTTATTCAGAAAGAAAGAAACTGAGCAGACACATTTATGTATAGGATTTCGTGGGATTTCTTTGAGTGATGAACGCATATATGCGTTATTGGTTTTAAACAATATAATTGGTGGTGGAATGAGCTCAAGACTGTTCCAAAATATTCGTGAAGATTTGGGTCTTGTATATTCTATATATTCCTTTCCAACATCCTTTAGAGATTGCGGTATGTTTACTGTTTATGCCGCGACAAGTCCCGATAAAGCAAATAAGGTTATTGAATGCATAGGTACTGAAATAAATAATCTAATAACAAACGGTATAACCGAAAATGAACTATTACTTAGTAAAAACCAATTAAAAGGAAACTATTGTTTAAGTTTGGATAGTACAAGTGGCCGTATGAGTGCAATTGGGAAATCAAAAACCATAACAGGCAAAGTCACAGACCCGGAAGAAACATTAAAAAAAATAGATAGTATTAAAATAAACGATGTATTGGAGCTTATTCACTGGATATTTAAAGAAGGGGAGACCGGAGTGGTTATACTCGGTGAGGAGTCTGTTTCCACCGAAGCCCTAGATTTCCTTAAATTTTGATATAAAAATAATACTTACAGTTAGTAAAATAGTATATGTTGAGTCAAACCTCCTTAATGGAGGTTTTTTTCTGTAATAAACTAAACTTAAGTTGATACACACAACAAGACAGCGGACCTCATAAAATATAT
>CAYUZC010000260.1:0-3161 GCA_964449525.1 uncultured Ruminiclostridium sp. | reverse complement strand
TATTATCTATTGCCTTTTCTTTTAAATCGACAGGCAGAATTTCCAGCCCTACATTTCCCTCTTCATTTATTCGATATCTAACTAATGTATCAAAGAAAACAAATTCTGATAAAATCATAATCACATTTGTATGATGTATTTTACATCAATACGATCCTTTCATTAATATAATTCTTTCGCAATACCTATGCTAAAATAATATCCTATTATTCGTACGTAGTAAATGCTTTCATCCTCATTGATATTCGCATAAAACTGGAGTAGTAATGCTTTTTTTAAACCTTCTATGCCTGACCTTTCGGGTAATTTCAAAAAGTCCTTAATTTAAATCAACTTATCTTTACGGAAACCTGCAGTCATAAAACGCCATGCTGCCTTTCTGTTTGTCAGCCAGGCAAACTGAACGTCATTTTTAGTATTGCTGAGCATTTTAGGTATGAAGAATTTTGCAACTGTCTCAGGCTTATCTGCCAATATGTTAAATAGTTTTTTAAACTTTTCGTCAGAAATGACTTCTGACTGATCTCCGTCAGGTGTTTTTGTGATGAAATCAGTAAGCATCATACCGGGAGATAATCGCCCCGCTATAACACCAGTACCCTCCAGTTCTTTGGCAAGTCCTTTCATAAAGTACGTTAATGCGCGCTTTGTGGTGCCATATAGGATTGTCTTGAGCTGTATCATGTCGTTAGACCCTAACCCCTCCATGCTGTATATCGCGCCGTACCCCTGTTTTATCATTCCCGCTGCCGCAATTTGAGAACCATATATCATACCGATAATATTGGTCTTAATAACATTTTCAGTATAAGTTTTACCCGTTTCCCACGAAAAAGTATGCGGTGCGTTTTGACCCGCGTTATTAATCCATACGTCTATAGCACCCCAGTGTTTCAAAGAAGCGTTCCAAAGATTTTGCAGACTTACTTTTTCCTGGACATTACATTGAACATAGGTGTATTTCCCTTCAAAAGGCGACAGCTCTTTCAGAGCCACATCTACAAGGGTTTCACCCCTGCCGGAAAGTGTGACATTACACCCGGCCTTTAGAAACTCCCTTGCCATAGAAAAACCAATGCCGCGCGTACTGCCCGTTATTACTACGTTTTTCATATACAATCCTCCATTACCTTGCATTAAACCGTTTTAGTATTTTGAAAACAATTTTGGGGAAAATCGTAGCTGCACAGATACCCCATCGGGATCATAGACATAGAAATATCGGGTATCATCCCAGGGTTCTGTCTGTTCATATTGCCTGATGATGACATGTCATTCAATATATGCGGCGTCTATATCGGGGACTTTCCGAATAACGGCTTCAAATTCATACGTTTTTTTATTCATATAACTATCCTGCTCTCTTAAGCTCTCTTAATCTCTCTAAATCCAATCTTAAGCAATAGAAACTCTGGAACCATTCGGCTGCTTCACTAACAATTAATGCTCATTTTGCGTGGCAGGTGATGATGAAAATCAAATCAGCCATAAGTACAAAGTAATTTTCTCTAAAATTGCTATTAATCTCGCCCATATTTATTTTCTAAAAAATCAATAGTGGAGCACATTAGCTTTTTTAGCGCATCTAAGTCAATGTCAGACAGCCTTTTTACATAGATACAAGCCTTCCCCATGGTATACTTGCCTAAGTCTTTCAGTAAATACTCATGCTCCGGGTTACCCGAAAATACATATAATGAGATTGCTGCTTTGCGCGGTGAGAATGCTACTAACGGCCAATCCCCTTCTTGTTTGCTCCGATCGGATTTATAATGATAGCTGCCGAACCCAATCATCGAAGGGCCCCACATTTTAGGTGGATATCCTGTAACCTTTTGCATCAACTTCACAAGTTCAAAACTATCCTCACGCTTTTGCTCGGTATTCGCAAAGTTATTAATAAATTCAAAAACATCTCCATCGTGCTGTTTGGTCTTTAATTCTGCCATATAGACACCTCATTATCTCCAGAATTTTACCATATCTTTTTTATTCTCTATTTCCAGTATCGGGATTAGACAAATCCTGCTCCCATTTAGACACGGCCTGCCGACTGACATCAAGTTTTCCGGCAATATATTCCTGTGAAAAATTATTTTTCTTTCGCTGTTCAGCAATTCTTGTTCCTATACTCATTTCATCACCTCTGCGCAGATTATAACAAAAAGAATGGTTGCGTTCTACCAACTATCTGTCAACTTTAGGTTGATCTTCTATTTACAGCTTTTGGAATAACAATATCTACAAATTCAAATTGCATAAAGCTACGCAAGGAGTTCGGGGATGTTAATAATTTTCCCATTCATCTAAAAAGGCGTGAATTCGATTGCTTGGCATCGTCATTCCATTAATTTCTTATAAGTTCTTATCCACTATTTCTTTTAGAACAGGCAAAACATCATTTTTAAACCATGGATTTTGTTTCAACCAACCAAGATTTAAAGGAGAAGGATGAACCAATGGAAAATATTCCGGTAAATATTTTTGAAAGTTTCTCACTGTTTCAGTTAAGCTTTTCTCGCGTCTTCTATTTAAATAATATTTCTGTGCGTAGCTACCGATTAGAATTATGACTTCAATATTTGGCATCTCACCTAGTAAACGTGGATGCCATTTTTCAGCAAAGCCTTTTCTAGGTGGGACATCACCGGTTTTTGCTTTCCCTGGATAATAGAAATCCATAGGCAAATGAGCTATACGATTCGTATTATAAAATAACTCTCGAGATACTCCCATCCACTCTCTTAATCGGTCGCCACTTAAATCATTCCAAAACAATTGGGTTGCCTCTGCTTTACGTCCCGGTGCTTGTCCAACTATGGCAATGCGAGCATCTACAGAAGCTTTGAATAATGGTGAAATTTCCTTTTTTGTATATGATTCGTTCATTGGGTCAGCCATAATTTCTTGTTTGATCTTTTCAAATACCATTATATTTCACTTCCATTGTATTTTTACTAATAAGTCTCTAAATTAATACTGAACAAAAAGCTTCCACTTGCTAAGTTCATCAATATGAAATATAACCTTATATTCTGGCTCCAAACATTCCCTCTTTCTACGACTTATTATATTTACACTTTTACCCTTCTATTGGTTGTTTAATTATTAAACTTTCTAACTTTATTTGATTAATCATGTTTTGGCTTCGAATGGGACAT
>CAYUZC010000259.1:0-3169 GCA_964449525.1 uncultured Ruminiclostridium sp. | reverse complement strand
CTGAAATTTCTCGTATAGTACATGATGAAGGGGAGCCGGTTTTTCTGACTAAGAATGGCTATGGTGATATGGTCGTAATGAGCGTTGAACAGTTCGAATTATTCAGGCAGGAACGCAGAATTAATGACTCATTACTGCAGGCTCAGGAAGAAGCTTTAGTAAATCCAGCCCGCTATAACTTCAACGAAGTATCTTCAAATTTCCGCAAGAAGTTAGTTGCAAAGGTGGATGGAGTCGATGTATAAAATTGTTATGCTCCCTTGTGCGGCAAAATCTGCATCTCTATATCATAAAAAATACAATAATTCTGATTTTATTTGACTTAATTATCAAAAATGATATAATTATTCTATCCTTGGCTAAGAGGTGCTTTCAATTGAAACGTAAAATTACAGATAAACTAATTGCATGGAAAAATAAGCCTGACCGACGGATGCCACTACTATTGTACGGTGCAAGGCAGGTTGGGAAAACACATATTCTTCTTGAATTTGGTGAACAGCACTATAAGAACGTTGCTTATATTAATCTGGAAACCAATTTGACGGTTAGTTCCTATTTTTCTGAAAATATTGAGCCGGAACGTATCATTCGGTTTTTGGAAACTGAGGTTCAGCAACGGATTATACCTGGTGATACGCTGATTATATTTGATGAAGTACAGACATGTGAGCGTGCGCTGACTTCCCTTAAATATTTCAACGAAAACGCACCTGAATATCATATTGCCTGTGCAGGCAGTCTGCTTGGTGTAGCAATAAATCGGGAGAAGTATTCTTTTCCTGTTGGAAATGTATATACGCAGACACTTTTCCCGCTGGATTTTGAGGAGTTCCTATGGGCTCTTGGTGAAGAACAGCTTTGCGGAGAAATCAGGCAATCCTTTTCTGCAGATTCTGCTCTGCCCGACGCACTGCACCATAAAGCTCTGGATTATTACAGGATATACCTTATTACAGGCGGAATGCCGCGTGTGGTTCTGGAGTATAAAAGGACAGGTAGTCTACTGACGGTACCGGGTGTACAACACAATATTATCAACGACTACATCGCCGATATGGCAAAATACGCGTCCAACACTGAGAGTGTAAAGATTCGTGCAGCTTATAATTCAATTCCGGTTCAACTGGCAAAGGAGAATAAGAAGTTTCAGTATAAACTTGCACAGAAAGGTGGAACGGCAACCATTTTTGGTGCAGCGATTGATTGGCTGGGGTTTGCAGGTGTGGTACTAAAATGCGTTCGGATTGAACAGGGATTTATGCCGATTTCAGTGTATAGTGATTTGTCCGCATTTAAGTTGTATATGGGTGATGTCGGACTGCTGACAATGAAAAGCGGGATCTCACAGCAAACAGTTTTGGCTTCGGGTGAAACAGAAAATATCTTCCTTGGTGCTATAAGTGAAAATTATGTTGCACAGGCGCTTTGGGCAAGCCGGTATGACTTGTATTACTGGACAAGCGGCGGTATAGCAGAGCTGGATTTTGTTCTGCAAAAAGATGATAAAATAATTCCCATCGAGGTCAAAACAGGTACACGCACAAAATCAAGAAGTTTGAATCTGTTTTCAGAAAAATATAAGCCTGATTATGCCATCCGAATATCGTCAAAAAATTTTGGGTTTGCAAACAATATTAAATCCGTACCGCTATACGCTGTTTTTTGTATTTGATGAGCTGACGGACGTTATTACGTAATAGGCAACTCTTTACCGGCATGTATTTTTATGATAAAATAAGGCATACTTTATATTATCGTAAATATAACCATGGAGGTGCCTATGGAATATATAAAAAGAGGCATAGAAGATAAATTCATTCGCATGAGTTCCTTCTTTAAAGCTGTTTTGATTACCGGTGCAAGGCAGGTAGGAAAGACAACAATGCTTAAACATCTGGCAAAAGGGCAAAAAAGAACTTATGTGAATTTGGATAATCTAATGGCAAGAAACCTTGCAAAAACAGATCCCGTATTGTTTTTTCAAACATATAAGCCTCCGATTATAATTGATGAAGTACAGTATGCTCCTGAATTATTCAGCCAAATAAAAATTATGTGTGACGAAACAGAAGAAACCGGACGTTTTTGGTTGACCGGATCTCAACACTTTTCCATGATGAAAAATGTACGTGAAACATTGGCAGGAAGGCTTGGTATTCTTGAGCTATACAGTATGTCAAAAAGGGAAGTCGAAGGGATTTTTTTTGGTAATGAACTGGACTTTTCCCTGTCTTGTCTTCTTGAAAGGCAAGCAAGAAGCAAAAAAAATAATATTATTGATGTCTTTAATTATATTTGGAGCGGTGGAATGCCACAAACTATTGTTGCAGACGCAGAACAAAGGCAAATTTATTTTGATTCTTATATCGATACCTATCTTATGCGAGATGTTGCAGAGCTTGGCGGAATTACAGACTCAATCCGATTTCGTAAATTTCTGCAAGCTTGTGCGGCGTTGGTATCAGAACAACTGAATTATAAAAAGCTAGCTGAAGCCGCAGAAATATCACAACCTACCGCAAAGGAGTGGCTTAGACTATTAGAAGGACTTGGTGTTATTTATTTGCTAAGACCATACTTTAATAATGAATTAAAGCGGCTGACTAAAACACCAAAGCTATATTTTTTAGATACAGGCTTATGTGCACATTTATCTATGTGGCCTACTCCGGAAACTTTAATGAAGGGTGCGGCAAGCGGGCATTTTTATGAAAATTTTATTGTGACAGAGCTATTAAAAAACTACTCCTATTCTAGGACAAAAGTAAATCTGACTTATTATCGTGATTCAAATGCAAAAGAAATTGATTTATTAATAGAGGGGAATGGGTATATTTATCCTCTTGAAATAAAAAAGTCTGCTAATCCGGATACACGCGAGGCTAAAAAGTTTAGTGTTTTAGATAAAGCGTCCATTGAAAGAGGCAACGGCGGAATCGTATGTATGTGCGAGGAAGTCATACCTATAGACGAAAAAAACTGCTTTATTCCATGTAATTTATTGTAAAAAAATGAAATAGAAGACATCGAAAAAGAAGAAATACCGTCACCAAAAAATTGAAAAACCATCGGTTGCCGATATGAGGGCATTTATTTCTATATGTAAATGCCCTCACAGATACTTAATTATCCTCTAAATTTATTTTACCTTCAAATGCATACGGTG
>CAYUZC010000258.1:0-3170 GCA_964449525.1 uncultured Ruminiclostridium sp. | reverse complement strand
ATCGCTGCTCAGGGTATTGCAATTATGGTTGAGAAAAAGGTCGACCTGTTTAGCTCAAAGAATACTGCGATTATTGCAACTATAATGATAATAGGTCTTGGCGGACAATATGCCTTCGGTGGAAGCATTCCGTTCTTTGGAATGAATATTCCATGTGTAGCCGGAGCCGCTATCTTCGGTATTCTTCTAAATCTGCTTTTAAGTATCGGTGAGAAGAAAAAAGCTGCCGCTTAAGATTATAGATTAAGAAAAGCTAAAAAGTGGGTTTATAACCCACTTTTTTTGCTTTATATAAGGGTTCTCATATAATGTAGTTTAAGATTATCGAAGTAGTTAGCCTTGACCTAAATACAATTAAACCTGATAATAGAGATACAAATGTCATCTTAAATACCAGTATAGTGTCTTTATATTATATAAAAGATTCTTCACTGCGTTTAGAATGACACAAGAATATAACAATATAAAGGGCAGGTATTCATGAGTAAGACTTTAGTATTGACAGAAAAGCCATCGGTAGCAAGAGATATAGCAAAGGTTTTAAAATGTAACCAAAACGGAAATGGATTTATATCCGGGCCAAAGTATATTGTAACATGGGCGCTGGGACATTTGGTAACACTGGCGGCTCCGGAGATTTACAATCAAAAATACAAAGCGTGGAATCTTGAGGACTTACCCATGCTCCCTAAAAAGACCGAACTTGTGGTAATAAAAGAAACATCAAAGCAATTCGGTACAGTAAGAACCCTTCTTCATAGAGATGATATCAGCGAGCTTATTATTGCCACTGATGCCGGAAGAGAAGGTGAGCTTGTAGCCCGCTGGATAATAGAGAAAGCAGGGTTTAAAAAACCAATACGCCGTCTATGGATTTCATCCCAGACAGATAAGGCTATAAATGAAGGTTTCAGGAACCTGAAGCCTTCAAGGAACTATGACAACCTCTACCGTTCCGCTCAGAGTCGTGCCGAAGCAGATTGGCTGATAGGGCTAAATGTAACTCGCGCACTTACCTGTAAGTATAATGCTCAATTATCTGCCGGACGAGTACAAACCCCTACACTCTCTATGATTGTTGAGCGTGAAAATGAGATTAAGCGATTCATCCCAAAGGATTTTTGGACAATAGGCGCAAATTTAAAGGGTTTTTCAGTTCTGTGGCAGGATAAAAAAACCGGTCAGGCCCGCATTTCTGATAAAGCCAAAGCAGATAACATCGTAAGCAAGTTATCAGGTAAAACAGGTGTAATTACAGAAGTATCAAAAGAAGCTAAAAAAGAATTGCCCCCTCTTGCCTATGATCTTACTGAGCTTCAGCGTGATGCAAATAAAAAATACGGCTATTCGGCAAAAAAGACCTTGCAGCTTATGCAGAGTCTTTATGAGCGTCACAAGCTGGTAACATACCCAAGAACAGACTCACGTTATTTGACTGACGACATCGTTCCAACCCTCCAAGAACGCCTTAAAAGCATAGCTATTGGCCCGTATCAAAAGTCAGTTCAGGTTATACTACGAGCAAAACTCAATATTAGCAGGCGTTTAGTTGACAACAGTAAGGTTAGCGACCATCATGCCATTATTCCCACCGAGCAATATGTGGATTTGTCTACACTGAACAGTGATGAGCGTCATATCTATGATCTTATAGTAAAGCGTTTTTTGGCAGTACTTAGTTCACCTTTTGAATATGAGCAGACTACAATTAAATATGAAGTTGAAGGAGAATTGTTTACTGCTAGGGGCCGTATTATTAAGTCGCCAGGCTGGAAAAGCATCTACGATGGAGAACCGGCAAATGACAACGATAATGACGACGATGAATCGGTTAACGATAACCGCCATCAGTCTCTCCCCGCAGTCTCAAAAGGGCAGACAGAGCCCATAGCGCAAGTTCGGACAATAAACGGAAAGACCTCCCCACCCAAACGATTTACCGAGGCAACGCTGCTCTCGGCGATGGAACATCCGGGTAAGTATATGGATAACAAATCACTTCGCGAGGTCATCGAGGGTACAAGCGGACTTGGAACCCCGGCTACCAGAGCGGATATAATAGAAAAGCTGTTTGACAGCTTCTATGTAGAAAGAAGAGGCAAGGAAATCATTCCGACATCAAAGGGAATACAGCTAATAGAGCTGGTCCCCGAAGAATTAAAATCACCTGAGCTTACAGCAAGATGGGAACAGCAGCTTTCGCTGATAAGTAAAGGCCAGGTTGATTCCGCCGCTTTTGTGTCCAAGATGAAGGAGCAAGCAAAAAATCTTGTTGGTACAGTTATCTCCAGTAGCCATGTATATAAGCATGAAAATATGACCCGGGAAAAATGTGAGAATTGCGGCAAATTCCTACTTGAGGTAAACGGCAAAAAGGGTAAAATGCTTATTTGTCCCGACCGTGAGTGTGGTTTTAGAAAGAGTCTGTCCTTTGTGTCCAACGCAAGATGTCCAGAATGCCACAAGAAGATGGAAATTCGAGGCGAAGGCGAGGATAAATCATTTTTTTGTTCCTGTGGGTACAGGGAAAAGCTTTCAGCCTTTAATAAACGAAAAAGCGAAACCGTGAGTAAAAGGGATGTTAATAAATTCCTACAGAATCAGGAAGACGATACCCCTATAAATTCAGCTCTTGCCGACGCATTGGCTAAGCTAAAAAAACAATAGCAGATTTATTAGCTTGCTTTTCCTAGCAATTCTTTATAAAAAGTTTTATACTGGTATAGATTGTTTACAGAGCAATCAGAAAGGCAGTGAATTATGAATAAGAAGAAATTATCCATTTTAAGCATCATTCTATATGTTTTGGCTGCATTGTTAATGATCTTTGCTATTTGGTCATTAATCAACGCCATCACTTATATCTCTATGATGATTAGTCAAGGGCAATTAGCCTTCAGTGGCAACGAATTTGATATTATTAGCTTTATTATGACCAGTTGCGCACAGTATGTGATATTTGCAGTAATTCTATTAGCATTGGGCTTGATTCTGCAAAGATGTACATTTAGTGTATGCAGTACATCTAATGATGAAGTAATAGATGAGCCTATAACATCGTCGGAGAAAATATCTGAGGATAATACCACAGACGAAACCTTGGAAGATTAATAACAAAATAAAATGCTTGTGTCCATACCATCGCAATTAATAAGACCGCCTACATAATG
>CAYUZC010000257.1:2088-3193 GCA_964449525.1 uncultured Ruminiclostridium sp. | reverse complement strand
ACCTGTGAGCACGCCCAAAGCGTGAAAATATTGTTATGAGAAGTTCCTGTTCTTCAGAGACAAATCTCTACACTATATTCTCGCCAAGTAGGATTTTGGGCATTGTAGTTAAGCATCTGTTCCAGCGTTTATAGAATTTTTCGAGACCAAGTTTTGAAACTCGGGCGTGTACCTCCTCATTTTCAACAACCCAATAGAGAATATAAGTAACTTTACCAACATAGCGAGTTAGACAAATTGGGGGCTTACCAGCCTTAACGGCATTAAAATCTTCTTGCCTATGAGTACGCTTAATATATTTTACATCTATAACTCCTTGTTGGTCTCGATAAAACGCAGCTACTTCTTTCATAAGAGTTTCAACTTCATCCTGCTTATCCAGCTTAACTTCATATATACAAACCTCATTAAACATATCAAAAACTCCATCTCCTATTTATACTTACCATAGGCATTTTTCCAATTATTGACTACCGTAAAGAAATTATCATAACCATTACGCTTGATAAAATTAATAGCCTCCTTATACTTCGCATATTTGAAGCCATTTTTACTATAAAAATCATTTATAATCTGGCAATTATCAAGTTCTGAGCAATCAGCACATGAGTTATAACCTTTTTTTATACAGCATTTCTTAGTTTTACATTTGGCCTTTCCTATATCACGTTGGCCATCAAGATAACCAATCTTGCAACCTTTACAGAGCTGTTCTTTAATAACAGGACAAGTACCGCAATACGCACCACAGCAACCCATTTCAACTAATGACACAAAATCACCTCATCTTTTGGTTACTAATAGACTAGCCCTAACAGGAATTTCTCATAACTAAAGTTTTTCTTAAATCATATTCATCTAATTCTAGCACGTCAGTGGTATATGTGAATATATTTTCATATATGCCATATATAGATAATATTTCTATAAACTTATATCGTCAAGTAGGTTTCGGATTTTCACTATTTCTTTACTGCATACATGTGTATAAATTTCAGTAGTTTTAGAGCTTTGGTGTCCCAGCAATTCTTGAAGATATCTTTATTCTCTTTCAAATTCAAGATATAGCTTTTGATTTTTGGCTAATTAAATGTATTAACTTTTG
>CAYUZC010000257.1:0-2078 GCA_964449525.1 uncultured Ruminiclostridium sp. | reverse complement strand
AATAGAAACATATGTTATTTTATGATAGTATACTCCAATCTAAATAATACATTGGACTAAATTGAGTTGAGAGCTGATAATATCGTTTTTTGCGACCTTGTTTGTTTTATAATATTTTAGTAGAATAATAGTAATATTGTAGTAGTAAATTAAAAAATGTAAAAAAAGAGTTTGAATTTAGATATAAATTAAGTCGAAACTTGGTTTTTCTGTTTCTACAGAGGGTAAAACCTTATCATAAATAATTGTTCCTAGGCGCCGGGGTAGATATATTAAATAAAATTAGAAGCATTTTTCAAAATTGATTATCCGACCTTCTTTTTTATATGAATTAAGCCCCTTAATATTAATAGTTTAGCCGGTTGATATCAGTATTAGAGGAGACGTATAAAGATGGGCAAAAAGATAGCACTTCAGAATGATTGGTACTTTAGTTCAAAATATGAAGCCGGAATGGAATCGGATTACTCTTTGGAAGGAATGGTTCCGGTTCAGCTGCCCCATACTAATGTTGAATTACCCTATCATTATTTTAGTGAGTCAGCATTTCAAACAATAAGCTGTTATAAAAAAGTATTCAAAAGTCCTGAATTATCTGAAAATCAGATATTAAGGATTAGATTTGAAGGGGTTATGGCCTGCGCCAAGGTTTATTTAAATGATGTCTTTTTAGGTGAACATCTTGGAGGTTACACGCCCTTTGTCTTTGAAATTCAAAATATTATAAAGAAAGATGAAGACAATTTTCTTACAGTGGTTGTTGATTCTACTGAAAGGCCCGATGTGCCTCCTTTTGGCGGGGTGATTGATTATTTAACCTATGGGGGAATTTATCGAGAGGTATTTCTTGAGATTTTTGAGCCGCTTTTTATTGATAACATTAAAGTTGAGGCTACAGATGTGTTAAAACCAGTTAAGGGACTTAGGTTAGATATATATTCGGATAATCGAATTGAAAAAGCTCCTGTCGAGACAAAAGCAACTGTTACACTTACAGATTTATCAGGTCAGGTTTTGGCTGGGACAACCGAAGATCTTATTGTTAAATCGGGCAAACAATGTTCAGTAATATCAATTGAGGGATTAGAAAACATACAATTATGGGATATAAATAATCCGGCACTATATTGGATAAATGTAGAAATCAGCTATGGCAACCGGAAAGACAAATTTAGTACCCGATTCGGCTTCAGAGAGTGTAATTTTACTCCCAAAGGATTTTACCTAAACGGAGAGAGGGTAAAAATCGTCGGTTTAAACAGGCACCAATCTTATCCGTATGTAGGCTATGCAATGCCCAAAAGGGTTCAACAGAAGGATGCTGATATTATTAAGCATGAGCTGTGCTGTAATACGGTAAGGACATCACACTATCCGCAGTCTACTCATTTCCTTGACAGATGTGATGAAATAGGGCTGTTGGTTTTTGAGGAGTTACCCGGATGGCAGCATATTGGTGATGAAGGATGGAAAAGCGTTGCATTACAAAATATTCAGGAGATGATAGAAAGAGACTGGAATCATCCGTCCATTATTATATGGGGTGTTCGTATAAATGAATCCTTCGACGATGATAGCTTTTATGAAAGAACAAATAAGCTTGCACGAAGGCTTGATAAGACCCGTCAGACTGGAGGAGTAAGGAATATTGAAAACAGTAATCTTCTTGAGGATGTTTATACTATGAATGACTTTGTTCATTCGGGCAGTAATGTCGGGCTTAATAAGCAGCAGGATGTGACAGGGCTGTCTTTAGATGTTCCCTACCTTGTTACCGAGTATAATGGGCATATGTATCCTACAAAGAAGGCCGATAATGAGGAGAGACAAGTGAATCATGTTCTTAGACACCTTAAGGTGCAGGATGCATCCTGGGCCGACAATTCGATTTCCGGAGCAGTAGGATGGTGCGCCTTCGACTACAATACCCATAGCGATTTTGGAGCGGGAGATATGATTTGTCATCATGGTGTTATGGATATGTTTAGAATCCCCAAGTTTGCGGCATATGTATATGGTTCGCAAATTTCGCCGAAGATAAAGCCGGTGTTAGAGCCTGTAACCTTTTGGGCGAGAGG
>CAYUZC010000256.1:2774-3221 GCA_964449525.1 uncultured Ruminiclostridium sp. | reverse complement strand
CACTGCATGACTTAATATAACACTGTTATTTGCCTTTTCGAGTTTTTGTACTTCGGGTCTTCTTACAAGGGCGTACTTGATAACCTCATTCATTTTTGAAACCGGAATCAATCGCAACTCTTTTCTTACACTCTCCGGGATCTCCTCGATATTTTTCTTGTTGTCATAAGGTAACAAAATAGTATCAACACCAGCTCTGTGGGCCGCCAGAACCTTCTCCTTTAGGCCACCGATGGGCAAAACCCGACCGCGAAGAGTAATCTCGCCTGTCATCGCTAGGTTTTTCTTTGCAGGTATGCCCGTAAGTGCCGAAATCATAGCAGTTGCAAGAGTGACTCCTGCTGACGGGCCATCTTTAGGAATAGCCCCCTCCGGTACGTGAATATGGATATCAAACTTCTTATGGAAGTCCTTTTCTATACCGTATTCCTCAGCAACAGAACGAAT
>CAYUZC010000256.1:0-2764 GCA_964449525.1 uncultured Ruminiclostridium sp. | reverse complement strand
GCTTTTTGCAATTCGGGCTGACTCCTTCATTACATCTCCTAATTGTCCCGTCAGCTCAAGCTGTCCTTCTCCCGACATAATGTTAACCTCAATAGGCATCGTATCGCCTCCCACTGGTGTCCAAGCGAGACCTCTAACTATACCTATCTCATTCTTTTCGGCAGTTTTATCATAGAGATATTTCCGGGCTCCTAAATAATTTTTAACTGCACTCTTCGTAATTCGAAGTGAAGTTTTTTCACCCAAAACTATTATTTTAATGGCTTTTCTTATTACAGTGGCAATCTGACGTTCAAGATTTCTTACCCCCGCCTCTTTGGTGTAGTGAACTATTATCTCCCTGAGGGAAGATTCGTCAAACCTCACTATTTTATTATCAACTCCGTGGATATCCTGCTGTTTTGGCACAAGATATCTTGAACCAATATTAAGCTTTTCTTCCTCTGTGTATCCTGATATATCTATAACTTCCATTCTGTCTAACAAAGGCCTTGGTATAGCGCCCTTATAGTTTGCAGTAGTAATAAACATAACATCGGACAGGTCAAAGGGTACTTCTAGATAGTGATCCCTAAAGTCCTTATTCTGCTCCGAGTCCAATACTTCAAGCATTGCTGAAGCAGGATCTCCTTTAAAATCATTTGACATTTTATCTATTTCATCAAGCAAAATAAGAGGATTTGCGCTCCCTGCCTGTTTTATTGCATTGATAATTCTTCCGGGCATTGAACCCACATAGGTCCTTCTGTGCCCCCTGATTTCGGCTTCATCTTTTACTCCGCCCAGTGACATCCGCACATAGCTTCTATTCAGAGCTTCGGCTATAGACTTGGCAATTGATGTCTTTCCTACCCCCGGAGGTCCGGCAAAGCAAAGAATTGGTCCGTGAAGACCATTCTTCATTTTTCTTACTGCCAAATACTCCAGTATTCTTTCCTTAACCTTATCAAGCCCATAATGATCTCTATCCAAAATCTCTTCAGCGTATTTAATATCAAGCTTTTCCTCGGTTTTTTTATCCCAAGGCATATCCAGCAAAGTATCAAGATAGGTTCGTATAACACCACTTTCAGCTGACGTGGAGTGCATACGGGTTAATCTGTCCAACTCTTTTAAAGCCTTTTTCTGAACATCCTCACTGAAATTGGCTTTTTCAATTCTATCCCTATATTCATCGGCTTCATTCGTTATATCTGCCGAATCGCCAAGCTCCTTCTGAATAGCTTTTATTTGCTCACGGAGATAATATTCTTTCTGGCTTTTATCAATTTGCTGTCGTACCTTTGAGGTAATACTTTTTTCCAGCTCAAGAATTTCATTTTCTTTTGCAAGAATATCTAAAAGCTTTACCAGACGCTTTTTCGGAGATAATTCCTCTAAAATCGTCTGTTTAAGTTCAATTGATATCCCCAAATTCGATGCAATTACATCTGGCAGACGAGACAAATCATTTATATTTGTGATAGAAAGCGTCGCGTCAGGTGATATTTTCCCTGAAAGCTTCGCATACTGTTCAAAATAATCTATTACCTGTCTGGAAACAGCTTGTACATCTGATCTGCCACTTTGAAGGTTCCTTGAATAAACAGGCATAACACTAACCTTATAAAAGGGTTCACTTGCGACAAAATCTATTACCCTGGCTCTTTGTATCCCTTCAACCAGTACTCTTATTGTGTCTCCCGGTAACCTCAACAGCTGTTTTATATGAGCAATAGTCCCAAATGTATTAATTTCATCATAATCAGGGTCCTCTGTATTAGGATCCTTCTGTGCTGTCAAAAATATGGTCTGCTCATTAAGCATCGCCTCTTCTATTGACTTTATAGATTTTATTCTACCCACATCAAAATGGAGTATCATATGAGGATATACTACAATACCCCTAAGTGGAAGCATGGGTATACTGTAGGCTGTATTTTTTTTTATCTGCTCTGGCATATATATCATCCTTTCATTCTCTAAGGCCTTAGCATTAACGGCAAATATTATTATAAGGGCACTTCAAAGGGATTTCAAATGTTACTTTTACCAATTTATCTTTAATTGTAAAATACTAACATTAATACTGTTAATATAATAGGATTCTTTTGCAGAGGATAATTATACCATACCAAAGATGAGAAGTGTTATTTGTTTGTTTATCTCCGATACATATAGAAATTGGCAGACAATCTAAACGACCATCTGCCAGAAACATATAGTTATTTCATTTTACGTGGAACCCAAAAAAGTGCGATAAGAGGATAACATTCCCCTTATCGCACCTAATCTTTATAAAAATTAACCTAATACATCTACAACAGCGCCTGATCCAACAGTTCTGCCGCCTTCACGGATAGCGAGTCTGAGACCCTTTTCCATAGCGATAGGAGTGATTAGCTCAATTTCCATTGTAACGTGGTCACCAGGCATACACATTTCAACGCCATCAGGAAGCTTAATATTTCCGGTAACGTCGGTAGTTCTGAAATAGAACTGAGGTCTGTATCCGGAGAAGAAAGGCTTTGAACGGCCGCCTTCACCGGCTGTCAAAACGTAAACCTGTGCGGTAAATTTTGTATGAGGTGTAATTGAACCGGGTTTAGCAAGAACCTGCCCTCTTTCGATGTCAGTTCTCTGAACACCACGAAGAAGAGCACCGATGTTATCTCCTGCAACTGCAGAATCAAGAATTTTACGGAACATCTCAACGCCGGTAACTACTGTTTTTCTAGGCTCATCCATCAAACCAACGATTTCAACTTCGTCTCCAACCTTGATG
>CAYUZC010000255.1:0-3225 GCA_964449525.1 uncultured Ruminiclostridium sp. | reverse complement strand
AGTACATAAGACTCGCAACTGCAATATTGTTGATAGATCGCACAAATCCCCCTGACACCGTATGTATCGCTGTTAATGCGGATGGTGTAAATACTTCACTTACACAGCCCGCAACCTTCATTCTGCTGTTACAATAATCAGCAGTTTCTTCTATGGTCAGGCCTTGCATGGAGTATCTCATAGATATTCTTTGGCGCAGGGGGTAACAGGTATTAAGAGCGAGTTTGTTCCTAATCTGTGGCTGACCAGCGAGTATTAGAACAAAAGGGTTTGCAGAATCTAGCTTAAAATTAAACAGAAGTCTGAGGTCATCCAAAACTGATATTGGAGCCATATGCACTTCATCGACTATAATAACTGGAGTTATTCGCTGTTCGTAATATAAATTACAAATACTATTCTGAATTTGCTGAAACAAGGCTATCTTTTTATACGCTGGTGTTTCTCCTAAAAGTGAAGCCAACGCTTGATAAAACTCTTTTACCGTCAACGTTGTCAGCGGAAGATAGCAGGGTTTATACAAGGATCGGTTGAGGTTCTCAGTAAGTTTTCTAAGTGATGTAGATTTACCGGAACCGGGTTCTCCTACAATAAGACAGATACCTCTTGCATCCATCATATATTTCAATCTTGAATCTAGCTCCTTAGTATCACGACTGGCAAATAGCTTATCAGTAGGAATTTCTTTATCGAAAGGGTTAAATTTTAATCCGAAGTGTTGCTTAAACATTGCTTGTTGCCCTCCATCATATCTACATAGGATATTATGTTTTTAATAGCTGCTTCTTTTGCAATAGGTTGCGCCGATATAACCTCTGGTTGGATATCTTTCCGCCTGTTACCTTTGAATCGCCTCTTTGCGTGAGCATTATCATGAAACCGCACAATCTTTGCCTCTCCTGTTTTTTTACCATCTTCATATATTAAAAGAGGCTTGGTTACATCATTTAACCAGTCGGGCTCATATCGAATTTCAACTCTTTTACCACTAAATCTTGAATCTGTTTCATAAAGTATATTTTCTATCTGGGCTGTTGCATCAGGTTGTATTTTTCTTGAGACCCTTAAAAGAAAGCTTTCATTAGCCGCAGCAATATCTGTAACTAATTTAAGTATAGAAATCTGTGACATAAATACATCATGAGGTGATAGCCCGTTCAAACCCTTATGTGATTTTCGTTTGTAGTCTTCTTCCAACCATATAAAGTATTTTTGATTTAGTTCGTCTAAATCTTTTATCGTAGTAGGATCAAGACCACTTAGAAATCTCATCCGCACCGTATGGAACATGCGTTCAACTTTCCCTCGACCCTGGGGGACAAACGGCTGCGAATGAAGAAGAGTGCAGCCCAGCGAGGCGCAGATATACTCAAATTGTTGCGAACGATAAATTTTACCGTTGTCTGTATATACAAGGCGCGGAATCCCTCTTCGTAGTACTGCTTCCTTAAAGCAATGTCTGAGAGTTTCAAAGTTTTGAGAAAGATAAAATTGTGAATATACAGGATATCTGGAGGCGTCGTCAATAAACATATGCAGATAAGTCTGAATCTTTTTCTTCCCAATACTTATGTAAGGTCCATACATTACGTCGCCTTGCCATAAATCGCCTACATGTTCATGTGAGAATCTAAGTGATTCTAGATTATCTGAATTGTTTTTAAATTCACCGGCAAGAGAAAGGTCTTCGATATACCTATAGACCGTGGGTCTTGAGATGCTTAGTGGATCAATCAATCCTTCGGAGATCATTTGCTCATAAAGCACAGTTATTGGCATTCTCGGGTTAGATTTTTTTCTTGCCAATATCTCGTCCCCTAGCTCCGAAGATATTTTTCTAGACTTTCCTTTATCATTTCTGTAGCTTCTTACAAGGCCGTCAAGTCCATATTTGTTGTAGTCACACAACCATGACTCTAGCGTCTTGTACGAATAATTACGCATGCCGTAATAGGGCATCTCGATAGGTGAGCTGGCCACCTTTCGAAAATACTCAACATTGCTATCAACCTGTCCATTAAGAACAGGTCCTATGATTGAAAATTTCTTCAATGCTATTGCATTCCGGGTCTTATCGTCCATCTTTTTATCCTCCTGTGTACTTTTTTACAACTAATCCCCATAAAAGATATTCTAAATTGATAAAAATTTAATTCCAATGGGAAGCTTGTGTTGCAAGACTAAAAACACAAAAAGACTTCATTGAGAACGGCATTTATGCTATCATATTTTGAGAGGTCATAAATGATTTTCCGGTTATTCTTGCAAAGTTGACAATGAAGACATGGTTATGTAGGCTGTGAACTTTATCAAGGAAAGTCTTGACCCAATTCTGATTCTCCGGGATGCTTCCCGCAGAGATGAATTCCGGAGAAATCAGATTTAATCCATACTGTATAAACTTTCTGTTTTCTGTTATTCTTCTCCTGTAATAATTTATATGTCTACGTTCCAATGCTGGAAAATCAGCTTTTAACTGTTCAATAAATTGCTTAAGCGAACTTCCACTGTGATAAAAGCCGCGGAGTGTTTTGATAATATCATTAGCGGAATATTGAAATCTTGGAATACAGAACATTGGGAGCATTGATACTGTTTTCCCACAAACGGGACAGATATATCGTCTAATATATATTCTTCCCAAAAAAGACTTACTGATAAAGAATCTTGAATAATACCCATGCTTCTGTAGTTTTACGGGCATTGTACAGTCTTTAAAAGGACAGCGTTCAGGTGCATCGGGAAACGATTTGCTATTCTTTTTAGAAAACATTCTGATTGAATGATTTGTGAAAAATGAAATTTGCATTGGTAACACCTCCAATCCAAGATTCTAACACGAATACTACGATAATTTAAGAATCTTTATCATATTGAAGTAGGATTAAATTCTTTCTCAGATTATTTAACTTAATAAAATAGGTTACTTTTATACGGCTTTAATTTGAGAAATAACAATTGGGGAATAGGAATTAGGCGTTTTGATTTTTCAGTCTTTGGCTCTTGAGGTATAAGCTTATACTTTTCGTTCTTATCCCCATAACGGTTCTTAATTCTGGAGAGTGTCTTTCTGACCATTAAATACCCTTCATCAAGATTTATGTCGTTCCATGTAAGGGCTAAGACCTCACCTAATCGCATTCCTGTGGAAAGTTGTAATAGGAATGCCAATTGTAATCTTTCGCCTTCTAGGGCTAAAATAAAGACCTTTTGTTCAGCTAGTGT
>CAYUZC010000254.1:0-3253 GCA_964449525.1 uncultured Ruminiclostridium sp. | reverse complement strand
TCCTCATCATTTGTTTGGATGTTAAATTATTATTCTCGGTCAATCCTACTCACCTCTGATATCATCCTGTGTTCTGCTTGTCGTGGGCCTTTTTTTCATTAGTTTTAACGGTAATCTAAATATAGTGTCTTTTAAATCGTCTTTAGCTAACGGAGAGAAAGGAGCAAAATATGGTTGACCTAAAGAATCCAACATAATAAGATGAGCGATTGTAACGCCTGTACAAGCTACAATACCAATCATGCCAAAGATAGATGATACAATGATAAAACAAAAGCGTATAATCCTTATTGCAAGTGCCATATCATGCGAGGGAATAACATAAGAAGCAATAGCTGTCGCACCCACTATAACTATAGCCAAGCTACTCACAATACCCGCCTCAACAGCCGCTTGGCCTATTATCAAGCCTGCGAACACGCTAACAGCTGTGCCCACATAAGTTGGTAATCTAATCGCCGCTTCTCTAATCATCTCAACTGTAAGCTCCAAGATTAAAACCTCTATTACGGGTGGAAACGGGACCTTGGATCTGGATTCAGCTAATGTTATCAAAAGCGTGAGCGGAACCGCATGATAATGGAATGTAGTAACTGCTATATATAATGAAGGCAGAAAAATAGCGATAATAAGCGCACCCATTATTCTGACAATTCTTAAAAAACTTCCATGAATCCATAATGTACTATAATCATCAACAGCTTGGAAAAAAGATATAAAGGTAACAGGAGCAATCAGAACAACAGGCGTTCCCTCCTGAAGAATAATTATTTTTCCTTCTAGAAGAGCGCTGGTAGCCTTGTCGGGTCTTTCTGTAGATAAAAATTGAGGAAATATAGAGTTTGGGTGCGACATTATACTTTCTTCAATATATCCTATTGCCGGAAGACCATCAAGCTTAACAGAGCTTACTTTCTTATACAGAGCATCAACAAGATCATCGTTGGCTATTCCGTCTAGATATGCAATAATAATCTTTTGGTTCGTAACAGTTCCTAGTGTAATTGCTTTGAATTTCAGTTTTTCACTGTGTATTTTTCTTCTAAGGATGGAGAGATTTGAGCCCAGATTCTCTATAAACCCTTCGTGAGCACCGCGTAAGTTTTTTTCCGTAACAGGCTCTTCTATCTTTCTTTTTTCTGATTTTATGTTTTTGTAAGCTATACCATATGGCAATACATCTGAAACAAAAAGCGTACTGCCTGTTAGAATATCATTAATAACCTCATCGGTATCATAAAGCAATTTGATTTCGCAGCATGGGACATTACTAACAGCTATTTTATCTGACAATTGTTCAAGACTCATTCCGATAATGGGGCCTAGAAAATCCCTCTGGTTTATATTCTTATCAATCTGACCGGTGAT
This sequence comes from uncultured Ruminiclostridium sp., assembly GCA_964449525.1. GTDB lineage: Bacteria > Bacillota > Clostridia > DSM-8532 > DSM-8532 > DTU059. Next base: position 1,885 of record CAYUZC010000254.1, on the reverse strand, counting down.
ATATATGAAAAAGGCCTCGTGTTTTCCGTCTATAAAAATTTTCTTAATGTCAATATCCGGACAATCCGTAAGCCTCTTTATTATTGATTGTGTATCTATTGCTCCTCTATCCTTCGTGAACATTTGCAATCACCTCAGAAATAGATTATTGCCATGTTTTAAGATGCATATTCAGTAACCGCATATAGGACACCTCTGTATATGATACATATAATTTTTTTAAGAGGTCTTTTATTTAATAAAAAAAGCCACTTTTAAAAGTGGCTCGGGTTTCTTTGTAATAAAACTATATAGCATCTCCTTTGATATTAAACAACGGCAGATGCTCTAAGAAAATAATATCATCTCTCTTATTAGCATCGCCTTCAGCTAATATTGTCATTCGTCCGGCAACTATCCCACCTGATTCCTGAACAAGCTTTTCAACAGCTTTAACTGATTCACCGGTACTTATTACATCATCGACAATAAGAACTTTTTTGCCTTTCATGTATTCGGCATCTTCTCTGTCTATAAAAAGCATTTGTCGTTTTTCGGTCGTTATTGATTGGACCTCAACATTAACTACATCTTTCATATATAGTTTTGCGGATTTTCTTGCCAAAAGATACTTATTCAATCCGGCTTGTTTTGTCATTTCATAAACAAGTGGGATGCCCTTGCTCTCGGCTGTAATCATCACATCGTATTCAGGAGCCTTTTTTAGTAATTCTCTGGCACAGGCAACAGTAAGTTCAACATCACCGAACAATATAAATGCTCCTATATATAAGTCTTTATTAATTGGGCACAGGGGAAGCGATCTGGTTAAACCCGCAATTTTAATCTCATAGTGTTTATTCATACAAGTACCTCCATAGTTCATCTACCTCATATATTGTACCAAATATGAACAGCCTGTCAATTGCAGATTTTGTCGCTTATTTAATTTTATCGCTTAATTCTTTATATTTTTCTAAAATACGCTCTCCTTCTTTTTCTGAAACAATAATCGGTTGAAAATTATTAATATCTTTCCTTGAGGACATACTTGCAGGAACTATTCTGTAATCAACAGTTATAACTTTATTTAGGTTTGAATCATATGATAAAATTTGTTGAAAAATAATCGTATCCTTGTCAATAGGATTCATTTTACCTCCATAGCAAAAATTCCCCAAGCTGTAAACGATACTCTTTTCTTTATAGGTTTCCATACCCTGCAATACATGAGGGTGATGACCTATTACCAAATCCACTCCATTATCTACGGCAAAACGAGCCATACGTTTCTGCTGGGAATTGGGAATATAGCTGTACATATCTCCCCAATGAAAGTTTGCAATTATAAAGTCAACATTCTTGTTCTTCATCTCTGCTATATGTTTAATTAATAAGGCATTTACACGCTCTTCATTAGACCACGCTTTATAGCCTAAAAAGCCTATTTTAGCACCTTTTATTTCCTTAATGATATATGTATCTTCATTTGTATAATCTATGTTCCATTCTTTTAATGTTTCTACTGTTTCGTTATACCCATTTTGTAAATAGTCCAAAGTATGATTATTCGCAAGTGTAACGCCCTCAATACTGCCTTTCTCAATAATCTCACAGTAATTCGGTGGTCCTTTATAACGAAATTTTTTTACTGCCTTTTTGCTCTCGTTTGTAAAAGCGCCTTCAAGATTTATTAATGTATAATCATCATTTGTAAAAACATCGTTTACACCTTTGAAAAAGTAAGCCGGGTCATTGACATCTCTATACACTTTATGAAAAGTATGGCCAGTATAGCTTTCATCGCTACCAATGGTACAGTCTCCTGTGAATGAGAGAGTTATGGTTTCAATTTCAGCCTGTTTATCAGTCGAATCCACTTCAGCGTTGAGAGAAGTTGAACTTC
>CAYUZC010000253.1:0-3274 GCA_964449525.1 uncultured Ruminiclostridium sp. | reverse complement strand
TGAGCTAAACCTAAAAATGACATGACAAATTGAAAAACCATAACCATTGTCGCCGGAATGGCAATATAAGCAAAAGCCTGCTGTAATCCCGTCAATTCATTCCACCAGTCCATAATAACCTCCTCTCTATGCCTGGATTTTTTCTGTCAAATGGTCCGCATACTTTTTAAAATAAGCAGATTCCCATGCACATATAATAATTTTCAGTACCAATTCCAATCTCTGCTCCGCACCCGGGCAGGGTTCTTTATAGTCTTTTAAGTATTCCTCTATTCTAACGAACAGCTCTCTTATGTCTATAACTTCATTTTTCTCCGCCGGTATAAGTATATCGCACAAGCAGTTGTAAATATCACTGTCGTCCATTATGTCATCAGCTCTGTCCAAAAGATCTCCGTTTGCATGACTGAGTATTTTAGCTATTCTTTCAAGTGCCAAGGTCTCTCGTAACATATTAATCAAAATAATACGGGCTACCTGGCTTTTTGAATACTTACGCCCAATGGGTGGATTCACATACCCCCGTTTAATCCAGTTATGAATAGCTCCTGTTTCCAGACCTGTTATTTCACAAACCTGAGACAGGGTAATGCCTGCGGTAGCAGAGAAAATACCTTGTAGTAGTGGCATGTTGGATACAGGGATCTGTGTACCCGGAAATCTTTTTGGAATATTCATACTAATCCTCCCAGTTGTTAATGATTGTTCCATCCAATACAGTGATTGTATCATGTAATCATCTGATTGTAAATAGTAATCTCGTGATAATTTAACCGTTTTTTGTGGACTCTAACGCCTAATACTTAAAATACCTCACCTAATCTAACTAATTCTTCCGTTTTCTAATTATATCTAACTATTTCATTTTTAGATTCAACCATCACACTTTTACTATATAAATCTTCTCACATAAATAGTAATAAAAAAGACTCACTATATGTGAGTCTTTAATCAGCCGTTTTTTTGTTGTGCTCTTTTGGTGTCATGGCCTGTTCCCGGTACCGGTTCGCCCCTATTGTCCTTTGGCGGGTCGGTGTCCGGATATCTCTTTTCATTGTACTTATGCTTTTTTGCCGACATAATCTCACTCCCTTACATTTTATGTATAATCCATATTATGATCAGGCATTTTTTGTTCCAATAGTAATAACTGTATGGTAGACTTTATGTAGTGTCATATTAGGAGGCAATATGAAAAACTTTTTTAAAGGTATTGGTGCTACAATTGGCTACATCGTTTTATATTTTGTCATAAACCTTCTTGTTATATTCACGGGAATTATATATTTAGGTATAAACGAAGGAATCAAATCAGTAGGGGATCCCGGATTATCTAAATCACTACCGGAAATGATAGAATCCTTGATTTATGATAATGCAATGCTTTTTACCCTTATTGCCTCAATAATTTGCCTATTTGTATTCTGGCTGATAATTATTCTTTCAAAAACTTCTGTAAAAGAAAGACTTGACCTTTACCCTGTTTCTTTTAAGACTCTTTGGCCTGTCATTATTCTTGGCATAAGTACAAATATTTTTATTTCTAATTTTATTAGTTTTCTTCCAATACCGGAATCACTTATACAAGAATATGCTGAAGCCACAAACCTTTTAGGCGATGATATTACAGTGATTCAGGTATTAGCAGTTGTAATAGCCGCACCCATTTTAGAAGAAGTTCTGTACAGAGGGCTCATAATGAAAAGTCTGCAAAGAGGTATGCCTGTAATTGTAGCTCTTATTTTACAGGCAATAGTGTTTGGGCTTATGCACGGGCAACTTTTATGGATATGCTATGCCACTTTTTTAGGAGTGCTGTTGGCTGTTATAAAATTAAAATATAAATCCCTTTATCCAAGTATTCTCCTCCATTTGGCTTTCAACATCGCGAACTACATTCTTATACCTTTTTACAGTATAATACCGGATAACATTTACTCCGATATTATGATTTTTGCAATAGCATTAATTATATCCGTAATTATGGTTAGAATAATCTTCATAAAAACAATTTCTAACTCCCCATCTTTCATGGAAAATTTAGATAGTTCCTGTCAATACCCCGACTGAGGAAGCAAGAAAAATATAGTTAGCAAAGGAAATATGAATAAATAGAATTAAAATCTTGCGCCTTACGCGATTAAAAAATCAAGTTTTGTTTTTTAATTAACTCGATAAAGTCTATTCGCACGTCGTTACCCTTGGAATGTATGTTTTTTAATACATCCGCCTAATATAAATATGACATATTTGCATTGTAACTCTTTCAAATTTTTGTCTCTTAATGTATAATAGAAGTAATCGCGTAAAATTGGTATGACTATAAAGATTTATAGAAGCAAATGCTTTTAATAATATTAAGACTTATCGAAGGGAGAATGATTGATGAACAAAAAACTTGATGCTTGGGTTAAAGAAATGGTTGATCTATGTAAGCCGGATAAGATTTATTGGTGTGATGGATCTGAAGAGGAAAATAATCGTCTGTTAAAAGAAGCTGTTGAGGCGGGTTCGTGTATCCCACTGGCTAAACGCCCCGGAAGTTATCTTTTCCGCAGCGACCCGTCGGACGTTGCCCGTGTTGAAAACAGAACTTATATTGCGTCAAAATCCAAAGAGGATGCAGGCCCGACCAACAACTGGATTGATCCTGATGAACTGAAAAAGACAATGACCGGTCTTTATGACGGATGCATGAAAGGCCGTACAATGTATGTTATACCTTTCTCTATGGGTCCTGTCGGCTCACCGGCTTCTAAAATCGGTGTTGAATTAACTGATAGTATTTACGTTGTAGTTAATATGCGTATTATGACCCGTATGGGTAAGCAGGTATTGGACGTATTGGGTGATGAAGGTGAATTCGTACCATGTCTCCATTCCGTAGGTGCTCCATTGCAAGAAGGGCAAGAGGATGTTTCATGGCCTTGCGCTCCTATTGAGCAAAAATATATCAGCCATTTTCCTGAAGATAGAACCATCTGGTCCTATGGCTCCGGCTATGGCGGAAATGCTCTTCTCGGAAAGAAGTGTTTTGCTCTACGTATAGCTTCTGTTCAGGCTCGCGACGAAGGTTGGATGGCTGAACATATGCTTATATTAAAAATCACAAGTCCTAAAGGCGATGTAAAATATGTTTGTGGCGCATTCCCAAGTGCATGTGGAAAGACAAACTTGGCTATGTTAGTTCCCACAATTCCGGGTTGGAAGGTTGAGACCGTCGGTGACGACATTGCATGGTTAAGATTCGGAAAAGACGGACGTCTTTACGCTA
>CAYUZC010000252.1:0-3281 GCA_964449525.1 uncultured Ruminiclostridium sp. | reverse complement strand
AAAACACCACAATCTATGCTAAGTGGATTGAAAACTCTACGAAAGCAAATAATCCTTTTACTGATGTAGCTGAGGATTCATACTATTACGATGCTGTTTTATGGGCCGTTAAGGAAGGTATTACAAGCGGAACTAGCGATACTACCTTCAGCCCTAATATGGTTTGTACCAGAGCTCAGATGGTCACCTTCTTATGGAGAACAATCGGCTCACCGGAGCCAAAATCTGATGTTTGCAGATTCAACGATGTTTCCAAAGATACTTATTATTATAAGGCTGTTCTGTGGGCAGAGGAAAACGGCGTGACTGTAGGAACAAGTGCCACTGCCTTCTCCCCCGAGGATAAAGTGACCCGCGGACAGGCCATGAGCTTCCTGTGGCGTTTGGCCGGCAGGCCGGCATCGACATCTGTAAATCCGTTTGCAGATGTACCTAAAGGCATATTTTACTACGACGCAATTCTGTGGGCAGTTGAGAATGGTATCACATATGGTACATCACAAGGTAGCTTCAGTCCGGATGAATCTTGTCTGCGCGCACAGATTATAACATTCTTATACCGCTATATGAAAGATTAGTTTATAAAACCTATATTGAGTAAGTCTAAATAGGAAACAGCAATAAAGCAGGTGCCAAAGGAAGTACCTGCTTTTTTAAAGGGCAATCATAACATTTTTTTATAAAAAAAGCTAATAATCTATATAAAACACAATTTTTCAACCATTTTTATTGTAATTTTTCAAAAAAGATGTATGATAATAGTTAATGTGACAACTTTGTTTACCGATTTAATGTATAGCTTGTATTAAATACGAATGATAAAATTCATTGTTATGGTGAAGTATTGTGTTAAAGGTTCCAATTAATAGTATTATTCCGGGTGCTGTTGTTGCTAAGCCCATTTATAATGAAAATGGTATATTACTGGTTCCTACCGGTATTATTCTTGATGAAAAAGGTATTAGGAGACTTATTGGATTAGGTATCCATGAGGCTTTTATTCTTTATCCAGAGCATGAAACGTCTAAAATTTTAAAGCAATATGCTGATTCACCTCATATGGATGATATAATCTATCACCGAACCCGTGTTAAGGCCCAAAAACTAACAAAAAAAGTCATGAATAATATGCTTTATAATCAAAAAAGCATAAATATTGATAAAATCAGTAAAATTGTTGATGAAATAATCGGACAACTTCTTTCGGCCGATGATATTATTCTCACATTATCAAGAATAAGAACCATTGACGATTATACATACGAGCATTCTGTGAATGTCTGTGTCGTTTCACTTGTAATCGGTATAGATTTGAATCTGGAACAGCAAGAATTGAAAAAACTAGGAACCGGAGCGCTATTGCATGATGTCGGCAAGATTTCTATTTCTGAGGATGTTTTAAATAAGCCATCTTTACTTAGCGATGAGGAATATAATGAAGTTAAGGCTCACACTGAAATTGGTTATCAAATGCTTGTAAACTTAAATATTTCGGAAGAAGTGGCACAAATAGCGCTCTATCATCATGAGAGGTATGATGGGACCGGTTATAATAGAAATCTATGTGGCGAGGAAATACCGCTTCTATCAAGAATCGTCACAATTGCTGATTCATATGACGCCATGTCAAATGATAGGGTGTATAGGAAAAGACTTTCCCCGGATGCAGTCTATAAAGAAATAGCCGGCTTAAGCGGACACCATTTTGATTTCGAAATTACTGAAAGATTTTTAAGACGCATTGATTTGTTCCCGATTGGAACAGGTGTAGTATTAAATACCAACCATCAGGGAATTGTCGTCTCCACAAATAAGTTGCTGCCTCAGTCTCCGGTAATACGGATTTTCAGGGACGAGACGAATCCTAAACAGTCCTTAAGCAGCACTAATTATGTGGATATTGATTTGAGTAAAACCAAATATTTATTTATAAAAGAGACTTTTTAAAGTTCGTTACAATGTTTACAGTCATAATTCATGGTATTAAGTTTAGCGGTTGTAGACGGCAACAATTCAGCGCTTAATAAAGCAAAAAATTCATTAAAAAAGTTCTTGCATTCATTTACAGTATGTTATATAATATCCCTTGCTGTGACATGGCATACGATGAAACCGCAGATGGCAGGTGAAACAAACTGGGAACTGCGGCGGAGAATGTCCGATTCAAAGAAACCGGGCGACAAGTCATTGTACATCATACATGTAGATGTTTTATGTGTGTTTGTATCGTGGCCCAGGTGTATAACCTATGGGCTTTTTATATGGCAAAACATGAAACACCCGGCAGTGTGTACAGGAATAGCTTGTTGCGCCAGCAAATTGTAACTCAAGGAGGCTTATGTATGGCGAACAAACAAAAGATCAGAATAAGGCTAAAGGCTTTTGATCATCAGGTTATCGATCAATCTGCAGAAAAGATTGTTGAGACAGCAAAGAGAACAGGTGCTAAGGTTTCCGGACCCGTTCCACTACCTACAAGGAAGGAAATCATGACAATATTGAGAGCTCCTCATAAGTACAAGGATGCTCGTGAGCAGTTCGAGATGAGGACTCACAAAAGACTTATTGATATTCTTATGCCTACACCAAAGACCGTTGACGCTCTTATGAGACTGGATCTTCCAGCAGGTGTGGATATTGAAATCAAGCTTTAAGAGAAACATATTTGTTAAGTTCGGTAAGCCGAACCAATGACAGGAGGTATAATAAAAAATGAAAAAATGCATACTTGGAAAAAAGATAGGTATGACACAGGTCTTTACTGAAGAAGGATTAATGATTCCCGTAACCGTTGTACTTGCAGGACCTATGTCGGTTATACAGAAGAAGACTGTAGAAATCGACGGATATAATGCAGTTAAGTTTGGCTATGAGGATATACCTGACAGAAAGGCTAATAAGCCTATGAAGGGCCAGTTCGAAAAAGCCAATGTTTCCGCTAAGAGGATCCTTAGAGAATTTAAATTGGATGATATCTCAGGATATGAAGTGGGGAATGTTATTAAGGTTGAAGACATGTTTGAAGACGGAGATAAAATCGATGTCTCCGGTATTTCAAAAGGCAAAGGCTTTCAGGGTACTGTTAAAAGATTCCGTACCTCTCGTGGCCGTATGACTCACGGTTCAGGATTTCATAGGGGTATTGGTTCAATGGGTGCCAACTCCAGTCCGAGCCGTATTTTCAAAGGTAAGAAGATGCCCGGTCACATGGGCGCTGAAAAGGTAACTGTTCAGAATCTCGCTGTTGTCAAGGTTGACACCGAGAGAGGTCTACTCCTTAT
>CAYUZC010000251.1:0-3284 GCA_964449525.1 uncultured Ruminiclostridium sp. | reverse complement strand
TTTACTATTCTTAACGTGGCCTGTGAAACAGGTTCTGAAATATCACCACCGGGAGGCGAAACAGCGCCTATAGCACTTATTGCACCTACTCTGTCCCCACTACCCAAGGTTTTAACTCTGCCTGCACGTTCATAGAATTGAGCAAGACGGGAAGACAGATATGCGGGATAACCTTCCTCACCGGGCATTTCCTCAAGGCGCCCTGACATCTCACGAAGAGCCTCTGCCCAACGGGAGGTAGAGTCAGCCATCAGGGCTACGGTATATCCCATATCCCTGAAGTATTCAGCTATTGTAATACCGGTATAAATTGAAGCTTCACGTGCTGCAACAGGCATGTCTGATGTATTTGCAATAAGAACTGTCCTCTTCATAAGGGCATGTCCTGTTTTGGGATCTTTCAGCTCAGGGAATTCCATAAGCACGTCGGTCATCTCATTACCACGCTCTCCGCAGCCTATATATACAACCAAATCAGCCTCGGCCCATTTAGCCAGCTGGTGCTGAACAACGGTTTTTCCGCTTCCGAAAGGACCCGGAATAGCAGCCACACCACCAGATGCTATGGGAAAAAGAGTATCGATTATTCTTTGTCCCGTAATAAGCGGTTCATTAGGCGAAAGCTTTTCTTTATATGGTCTTTCTTTTCGGACAGGCCATTTTTGCATCATTGTCAATTCTACACAATTTGCGTTTTTAGTCTTTACTTTTTCCACAGTGGCATCAATGGTAAATCTGCCCTCTTTAATCGATTCAATTGTTCCCTCAATCCCAAAAGGCACCATAATACGATGCTGGAAAACCTCGTTTTCCTGAACGGTTCCGATAATATCACCGGCTTGAACCTGATCCCCCGGCTTGACAACCGGAATGAAATCCCATTCCTTCTCCCTGCTTAATGCAGAGATCTTTATACCGCGGGTAATATTGTTTCCCGTAGCGGCACGCATAGCCTCCAACGGCCTTTGAATACCATCAAAGATATTCTCTATGAGGCCCGGCCCCAATTCAACACTCAACGGAGCATTCGTAGTTACAACCGGCTCACCCGGGCCCAAGCCTGAGGTTTCTTCATAAACCTGAATGGAGGCCTTGTCCTCATGGATTTCCAGAATCTCTCCTATTAAATTCATTTTCGATACATGCACAACATCCAGCATATTGCTGTTACGCATGTTCTCTGCCACAACCAAAGGTCCTGACACCTTGACGATTCTGCCTTGATTCATCATCATTCCATTCCTTTCAAACATCCGAGATTACCCGAATACGATTTTTGTCAACTTTAGTCATCCTGAGCTAGAATATCAGCACCAACCGCTTTTTCAATACTTTCCTTAACAAATCTTTTCCCTATACCTAATGAGCCTGTGCTACCCGGTATAAGTATAATTGCAGGAAAATAACTGCTTCTGTATTTGGATATTTCATCCATGATATCGGAAGCGGTATCCTCGGTAACATATATTAGAGCATATCCATCTGCAACAAGACTTTCTAGTAAGCTTGCCGTTTCTTCCCGATCACCTATCGGTGATTTTTGCTCGGTGGGATATATGTCAAATCCAATTGCCTTAAATCCCAGGATACTGTCTTTATCTCCCATGACCGCAATCTTATGCATAGCCCAACCTCAGCCTTTCCTTAATGGTTTCCCTTGAAATTTTATTCTTCACACCCGTTATTATCAACCGGGCATTTTTTATCTCATTTTCCTTGAAAAACAAATACCCGATAACAGGCGCGACACCCATAACCTCATACTTGCTTTCCTTTAAATATAGCGTGATAAAATCATCTAATATCTTTTCAATCTCTGATATGCCGTCCTCATTATTAGCAGCCTCATTCAGTTGTGTTGCCAGCTTATCATAGCCAATATCCTTAAGTACTGAAAATATCTTATCCAGCCCTTCATTCACCATTTCTTCAAACATTTCCTCTTTGAAGCTTCCGCTTTTTATCCAAGCCTTACGTATGAAATCATCGGACTTCTTAAGCTGCTTTGACCTTATAAATATTCGAATGTTGGCTGTATCAATCAACATGTTTACAAGCTTTATCAGGACAGGATCTTCGCTCTTTTCGGCATCAGCCATCATTTCAGCATAACTGGCGTTATCCAGAATAAAATCAATAAGCTGCGGATCTCCTGTTTTGTTAAAGGCCTCTTCACCTGCTAAAATAGCTTTGCTGAATATTTCCGAAACATCTTCAAATTTTTTGTCAGCCATTAGTTTAAGAAGCTTCGGCGGTTCAATGGTGCCCATGCCGGACAGTGTTTCTTTTACGTCGATTTTTAAAAATTCTGCTTTTAATATGAACTTAGCATTAAGATAATCATACCTCTTTTTAAAAAGGTTAATTACCAGTGGGTCAGGGATAATTTCCTCGATAAAGTCATAGGCCTTCTTAAGCTCTAAGGAAAGAAGCTTTTCTACATCCTCTGTATCCTCTTTGCCACTGTTTGGGTTTTCGCCGGAATAGCCGGCTTCGGCCAAAAGCTTTATAGCGTCGGCAGAATCGGTTATATCAAAAAGGCGCTCCAATCTGCTTAAAGACAGAAGCTTTGATTCTCTGACGCGTATTCGAGCTGTGGCATAAGCATAACCCTCTTCTTTGATCCTGGCCATACAAACTCCTTTACTACTCTTTGAATAATATCTTGGCTACCTCGGGCTCCATGTTTGGTCTTTGCATATTTAAAATAACCTCCAAGGTACAATTTATTTCCAAATCACCATAGCGAAGAATAAAACCACCCGATGTATTCAGGGAATCCTTCGCCAAACTTAATGCAGCGGACAGACCTTTAGCCTTGAGCTTTCCGTTTATTTCAAATATAAACCCTTCACCCAAACGCTTTTTATCTCTTTCATTAAAAACTATAACTCCATCCTCATCTTTAGCGGTATTAAGAATAATGCCTTCAATAAAGAGCTTATATTTGTCCTCCGGCATATCGGACAGGTTTTTTAAAGCAACGTCAAAAGCCTCACTAATGCACTCTTGACGCACTTTAAGTATATTCTTTCTATCTTCCATACTTTCGGCTGCCTGATAGCGTTGCTTAATAAGAGCTGCTTCTTCTTTGGCTTTTTCAGTTATTAAAGTTGTCTTCTGAAAAGCCTCCTTCTCAGCCTCGGCAATAATGATTTTAGCTTGTGCGTTGGCCTCGTCCAATATCTTATCATGCAGGCTTCTGGCATCTGTCAGTATTCTTTCTTTTATTTTTTCGGCTCCATTCATTTTATAAGCCTCTTCTAAATTATATTTGATTTAAC
>CAYUZC010000250.1:0-3285 GCA_964449525.1 uncultured Ruminiclostridium sp. | reverse complement strand
AGATCCATCATGGCCCGTATTCATTGCCTGTAGCATATCTAATGCCTCACCCGACCTAACCTCCCCTACAACTATACGGTCAGGGCGCATACGAAGTGAGTTCCTGACTAAATCACGAATTGTTATTGAACCCTTACCCTCCACATTTGGGGGACGAGTCTCCAATCTTACAATATGATCTTGTTTTAACTGCAATTCGGCAGCATCCTCTATAGTAACAATTCTTTCATCCGATGGGATAAATGAGGACATGACATTAAGGGTAGTGGTTTTACCGCTACCAGTACCTCCCGAAACAACTATATTAAGACGCGCTTCAACACATGCCTTCAAAAATTGTGCTACTTCCGGGGTCAATGTGCCAAAACGTATTAGGTCATTTACCGTGAAAGGTTTCTCAGAGAACTTTCTGATTGTTATGGTTGGCCCGTTTAATGCTAGAGGAGGAATTATAATATTTACGCGGGAGCCATTTGGAAGCCTCGCATCTACCATCGGAGAACTTTCATCTATACGTCTTCCCAATGGTGCAATTATCCTCTCGATAATATGAAAAATATGGCTATTATCCCTGAAGGTTATATCGCTGATTTCAAGCCTGCCGTTACGTTCTACATAAACCTGATTTGCTCCGTTTACCATAACCTCATTAATCGTCGGATCATTTAAAAGCGGGGTTATAGGGCCAAAGCCTATTGTTTCATTTATAATATCCCTTGCTATTATATTACGTTCATTACGTGTTAAATACTTAGCTTCACTCTCTATAACCTCATTTACAATGTTGCGTATTTCTTCCTCAACGGGCTGCATGTTTTCTTCATTTTCCTGTGATATCTTAACCTCTTCCACGACTTTATCACAGATTCTTGATTTCAATTCTTTATAAGGGTCTTCCTTGAAATCATCTTTTTGTCCATGAATAGATACAGGCTTACCCTTTTTAGTACCCTCGTCCTTGTCCATTGCCAGCCTCTCAAGAAGCCCCACATCCATTCCTCCTTAAAACTGAAATGCTTTCCAAATTAAACGTTTTTCTGTTACCGGGGTCGTATTATTATTATGTATTTTGTCTGCGAGCTGTATTAACGATCTGGCCACCTTGGTATCCACCCTTGACATAACAAATGGAATCCCCTTGTTCGCACTTGTGATTACCGTATTACTGTCTTCAGGAATATTAACCCATATTGGGTAGCCCACCGTTTCTTCAAATTCTCCGTAACGAACTCCATATTGTTCATTTGCCTTGTTCAAAACAACTTGTATTTTATCTTTATATCCTAAATTCTCCATCAAATTCAACCCTACTTTTATATTCTTGATAGTTGGCAAATCCAGTGTTGATACAACTAATATCTTTTCGGAATTATCCAGTGATGCTAAAACCACATCTTGAAATGTTGCAGGAACATCGATAATTACATAATGAAAATAACCGTTCAACAGAGCCAAGATTCTTTCTATATGCTTACTGTCAATAAATTCTGCATACTCAGGCTTTAAAGGTGCAGGTAGTACACTTACACCCGAAAAATGAGTACAAAGATAATCATTTACAAGATCTGAATCCACGTTGTTCAAATCTTTTACAAGATCATAAATTGTATTTTTAACCGATAAATTCATCATAACGGCTACATCACCGAATTGTAGGTCCAAATCAAGAAGGCAAACACGTTTTTTTGTGTTTTGGGAAAGGGCAACAGCTAAATTTGTGGCAATTGTCGTTTTACCGACACCACCCTTAGTACTGAACACTGTAATGACCTTAGTTTGAATCACTTGATTTACCAGTTTCAAATTATGCTTTCTTTTATTCTGAGCTTCATATGTTTGGGTTATGGAATCTATAAGCTCATCGGAGGAAAAAGGTTTTACCAAATATTCTCTGGCACCCGAAAACATCGCTTTTTTCAGATACTCATTTTCAGACTGAACCGACATTATAATAACTCCTATGTCAGGCATACTGCTTGTCAGTATATTTGTAGCAGTTAATCCGTCCATGTCCGGCATATTAACATCCATTAATACAATATCCGGTTTGACCTTCTGGCACAGCTTTATTCCGTCCTTCCCTCCAAAAGCGGTGCCTACTACCTCTATCTTCCTATCACATAGTCCCAGCAGTTTCTTAACATTTTCCACCGTATCGACACTATCATCAATTATTACTACTTTAATCTTACCTTCCTCCATTATTCTTCGCCCCCCATATAATCTATTAATACTCCTATTTTGTTAAGCGGCATAAGATCTTCAATGATTACACCAGGAGTCTGGACAGACCCATCATCCATATTGCCCCGAAGCGATAATGCAAAATCTGCGAAGGCACTTGTATATGCTATTTTTTCAGCGTCTTTGGGAATTACGCATAACGTTATCGCTCTTGGTAGTTTAGCTTCTTCCGAAGCTTGGGTCGCGTCGGTTGTATTTTTCTGGACCCTATTCGGACCTACTGCCATAATTTCTACATTCTGAATAATGGTGTTGCTGATCTTAATTTGCTTCTCATCTTTTGTTTCTATAGTATAGTTTCCTATAACATCTACCTTGTCACCAACTCTCAGCTGATTCGAAAAGATGGAGTTTTCATTTACATAAACAGAAATAGCCCGCATATCATTCGGAATATTATAGGATAATGTAAGCTCCTCCCATTGTGCCAATCTTTCCGGGCGGAATGGTTCACCTATTATAATAGGTTGCTGAACATACATCCCTTCAATATCTTTTCTTTCATTAATGATACCCTCCGGCAAAGAGTCCTCAGCTATATCGATGGAGCTGACATCTGCTGTTTTTATCTCTTCACCGACCCTCATGTTTCTTGAGGCTACCAATAACTTAATCTCCTTTATCTCGGGAATTGGTTTTTCCAAGCTTTTTATATAACCGAAAACAAACCCGCATGATATTAATGCGAGTATTAATGAAATGATAAGTGCTTTTATGTTAATCTTCTTTTCCATATTTCCGCCTCTTTTATATGTTATTCAACTCGCATTACAGAAGTGGACATAAGTCTGGCTTCTCCACCGGGAAAAAATTTCCCAATAATAGGCGTTATCAAGCCGGCCCTATAAACAACTTCTACCTGTACCTGAGTACCATGCCTTCTGGAACTAAAAGACGGAGAAACACTAATTGTCATCTTAGAGAGCTCTAATGTAGTTGTAATATTCTCCACTACCTGTATTATTTCACTATCAGTCCCGCCTATTGCTGCTTTTCTGGCACCTTCTCTGGATGCATTTGTAATAATAATATAGTTATTAA
>CAYUZC010000249.1:0-3290 GCA_964449525.1 uncultured Ruminiclostridium sp. | reverse complement strand
TGTTTTCACGATTAATATAATTTATCCTGAAATGCTTGTATCCGTTTGCGCTAAAGAACATTTATCTGTATAATTATATAGATGCTTTTATGACAAAAATCTTAATTTTACATACGAGGAGAGAGACGACTATGAAAAAACTTTTATTAGGCAACGAGGCTATTGCCCGCGGTGTCTATGAGGCCGGGGCAACAGTAGCTACGGCATATCCGGGTACTCCCAGTACAGAGATTACCGAGAGTATTGCAGAATATGATGATATTTACTCCGAATGGGCACCAAATGAGAAGGTTGCCCTAGAGGTTGCCATAGGTGCTTCTATAGGTGGTGCGAGAGCTGCATGTGCCATGAAACATGTAGGACTGAATGTAGCGGCAGACCCTTTATTTACCGCATCGTATACCGGTGTGAATGGTGGATTGGTTATATTTGTAGCCGATGATCCGGGTATGCACAGCTCGCAGAATGAACAGGATACAAGAATTATGGCTATGGGTGCAAAGGTTCCTGTTTTAGAGCCTTCTGATAGTGCTGAATGCAAGGAGTTTACAAAAGAAGCTTTTAAAATTAGTGAAGATTTTGATACTCCTGTAATTGTCAGGCTTACTACAAGAGTTTCACATTCTCAGGGTATGGTGGAGCTTGAAGAAAAAGAAAATTATGAATTAAAACCTTATGTGAAGAATATTTCAAAGTATGTTATGATGCCGGGTATGGCAAAAAAACGCCATCCTTTAGTTGAAGAACGCACTATAAAGCTCGCAGAACTCGCTGAGAGTTCCCTCTTAAATCGAATTGAGTGGGGCGATAAAAAGGTAGGAATTATTACAAATGGCATCTCATATCAGTATGCTAAAGAAACTTTTGGTGATGTTTCTTATCTAAAACTTGGCATGGTTCATCCGTTGCCTGATAAGCTTATCAAGGACTTTGCAAAAGAAGTTGAAACTCTTTATGTAATTGAGGAGCTGGATCCTGTTACCGAGAACCATTGCCTGCAAATAGGTATTGAGGTTATAGGAAAATCAAAGCTTCCATTAGTAGGAGAATACAGCGCAAGTCTTCTTAAAGAGAAATTACTTGGAGAAAAAATCGAAAAGCTTAATGAGATAACTGAAGAAGCACCGCCACGTCCTCCTGTACTATGCCCAGGCTGTCCTCACCGTGCTACTTTTTATGTACTTAAGAAGCTTAAATTAAATGTATCCGGTGATATCGGATGTTATACATTAGGAGCTCTGGCACCATTGGAATCTGTTGACACTACAATTTGCATGGGCGCAAGTGTCGGGGTGGCACACGGTATGGAAAAGGCCAGAGGAAAGGAAATGGCACGTAAAACCGTAGCAGTTATCGGCGACTCGACCTTCATTCATTCGGGAATAACAGGTCTGATTGATATCGTATATAACAAGGGCACCAGTACTGTTATTATTCTGGATAATTCAATTACAGGTATGACCGGGCATCAGCATAATCCTACTACCGGCTTTACTATTAAGGGAGAGCCAACTAAGCAGGTTGATTTGCTAAAGCTATGCCAAGCTGTGGGAATTGATAGAGTTAGGGTATGCGATCCATTCAATTTAGTGGAATTCGAAAAGGTTGTAAGAGAAGAAATTGAGGCAGACGAACCCTCAGTTATTATAGCTCAAAGGCCTTGTGCCCTTTTGACATATGTAAAGTTTGGTCCTATTTTAACTATTAATCTGGATAAATGCACTAAATGCCGTATGTGCATGAAGCTAGGTTGTCCTGCCATCGTAGATAGGGGTGACCATATTGAGATAAATCCCGCTCAATGTGTCGGTTGCGATCTTTGTACAAGAGTATGTAAGTTTAATGCAATAGAGAAGGCAGGTGGGCAGGATGAGTAATACAAATATTATGATTGTTGGTGTAGGTGGCCAAGGAACTTTGCTGACCAGTCGTATTCTTGGAGATGTGGCATTAAGCTCAGGTCTTGATGTTAAGGTTTCTGAGGTACATGGTATGTCTCAACGTGGAGGAAGTGTTGTAACCTATGTTAAAATGGGCGATAAAATCTATTCTCCTGTTATAGAAAAAAACGAGGCCGACATTATTTTATGCTTTGAAAAGCTTGAAGCACTTAGATGGATTGATTATGCAAAAAAGGATGCAACAATTGTCATCAATAATCAAAGGATAGACCCAATGCCGGTTATAATTGGTAGGGCCAAGTATCCTGAGGATATAATTGAAAAAATTAAGACTAATTATAAGAAAGTGGTTGATGTCCCTGCACTTGATATTGCAAAAAAGTGCGGGAATACTAAAGCTGTCAATGTTGTGATGATTGGTGTAATGGCTCAACATACAAAAATCGGAAAAGATGTTTGGATAAAAGCCATAGAAAAAACAGTAAAACCACAATTTTTAGAAGTTAATCTCAAAGCATTTGAAGCAGGTTTTAACTATAATGTGGCTGAATACTAAAATTAAGAAAATAATCAGGCTAAGTTTTTGTGTCAATCAGAATACATCAACATTGTCAATCTAAGGACGAACGGCAGTAAAGCTTTACCATGAAGACGAAGGCTGATTGGGCGCAGGTTTTACTGCCGGCGTAGATGACGGATACATAAGAGTATTGTTTTTGGAGGTAGGCATGAAAAATAAGCGGATTGCTAGTATTATGGTGTTAATTTCTTTGGTTATTGTATTTGTTTTCTTTTCCTTTATGCCCGGTGTAATAAACTCAAACGCATTAACAAATACAAGTAAAAAACCTGATACCCTTGAGGCTAATAACTCTGGTTTTAACAAAGTAAAACGTTTTCCGATTACAGAAACACCTAATATGGAGCTTAAGCTTACAGAGAAGGTTGAAAGCTATAATGAACATGCAAACCTAATCAAAGAAACCTATGCCATAAAAACAAGGAACAGGATTATTGGATATCTTCTTTATGATTCATATATATTTAATAACGGTGACTTATACTATTATCTGAAATATGAGCCCGAGGGTCTAAATTCTGGGGCTATAAGCGTTATGATTCCTTTTACATTTGATGAATATGACTTAAGAACAATTGAGTATCCCGAAGGTTTGGATCAAACAAAATCTGTTATAAAGGTATATGAGGACCAAAAATCTGACAATGAGTTTCTTAGTTCCTTAGAACCCGGTTCTGTTTTTGTTGATTCAGCTTCTTTGAATGGCTTTTTCAGTTATAGCAGTATATATGAGAAGGGTACTAATAAGATTAGAAATGAATTGTATGAAAAGGCTGAAAACATTCAAATAAGTGGTCATGGCATTAAGA
>CAYUZC010000248.1:0-3307 GCA_964449525.1 uncultured Ruminiclostridium sp. | reverse complement strand
GGAAAAACTACAATGTTCAACGATTTAACAGGAAGCAACCAATATGTAGGTAACTGGCCCGGTGTAACAGTTGAGAAAAAGGAAGGTAAGCTAAAGGGGAATCCGGATGTCATAATTCAGGATCTTCCGGGTATATATTCTCTTTCACCTTATACCATGGAAGAGGTTATTGCCAGAAGCTACCTTATAAACGAAAAGCCTGATGCGATAATAAATATTATAGACAGCACTAATATCGAGAGAAATTTATATCTGACTACACAATTAGCTGAGCTTGGAATTCCTATGATTATTGCCCTTAATATGATAGATATAGTCAGAAAAAACGGGGACATAATAAATGCAGAAAAGATTGCTAAAGCTTTAGGTTGTGAGGTTATAGAGGTATCCGCTCTGAAAGGAATCGGTTCAAAAGAAGTGGCTGAGAAAGCCGCCGAGCTGGCCAGATTGAAAAAAGCAATGGAGCCAAAACATACATTTGATGGTGCCGTAGAGCATGCTCTTGCCCATATCGAAGAGGAGATTGAGGGAAAAACAGGCGATGGACAAGGCCGCTGGTATTCAATTAAGCTCTTTGAGCGCGACAAAAAGGTAATAGAGGAACTGAACCTTGATCCTGAAATAATTGAGCATATTAAAATTCATATATCTGAGTGTGAAAATGAGCTGGATGATGACTCCGAGAGCATCATCACAAATCAGCGATATTCTTACATAAACAAACTAATTAACAATGCTGTTCAAAAGAAAAATAAATCCAACCTGAAAATCTCGGATAAAATTGACCTGATAGTTACAAACAGATGGCTTGCACTGCCTATTTTCGCACTGATTATGTTTATTGTCTATTATGTCTCGGTAACAACAGTCGGGTCTATGGTAACCGATTTTACCAACGACATCCTCTTTGGAGAATGGATTATAGTTCCCCTTTCTTTTTGGCTGGAGGGCTTGGGCGTTGTAAGCTGGTTAATAGGCTTAATAGTAAATGGTATCATCGGCGGTGTGGGCGCTGTCATTGGATTTGTTCCTCAGATGGTCATTTTGTTCTTGTTGTTATCAATACTAGAGGATTGTGGATATATGGCCCGTGTCGCATTTATTATGGACAGAATATTTAAGAGATTCGGACTTTCGGGTAAGTCCTATATTTCCATGCTAATTGGCTCCGGTTGCTCTGTTCCGGGAATTATGGCATCCCGTACAATTGAAAATGAAAAAGAGCGCAGGATGACAATTATGACCACATCCTTCATCCCCTGCGGCGCTAAGATGCCTATCGTCGGGCTTATTGCCGGTGCATTATTCGGCGGAGCGTGGTGGGTTGCCCCTACTGCATACTTTATAGGTGTCACCGCTGTTTTGGTTTCCGGTATAATTCTTAAGAAAACCAAAGCCTTTGCCGGTGAGCCATCTCCTTTTATTATGGAGCTTCCCGCTTATCATGTCCCCTCGCTGAAAAATGTTTTAAGAACGACTACCGAGCGAGGCTGGTCCTTTGTTAAGCGAGCAGGTACAGTTATTCTGGTTGCAAGTGTTATAATCTGGTTTTTAAGTAACTTCGGTATAAACAACGGAACTTTCGGTCTTGTTGAAGACATGAATATAAGCATACTGGCTGTAATAGGAGGACTAATAGCTCCTATCTTTGCCCCGCTGGGTTTCGGCAATTGGCAGTCATCGGTCGCAACAGTAATGGGACTCTTAGCGAAAGAAGAGGTCGTAGGTGTCTTTGGTGTATTGTATGGAGTTAGTGGAGATGCCCTAACTTTAGTAGAGGAAGGTGCTTTGGAAAGTCTTTCCCCGATAGCTAGTCATTTTACAGCTCTCTCGGGCTTCTCGTTCCTGCTGTTTAATCTATTGTGCGCTCCTTGCTTTGCAGCAATAGGTGCTATAAGGCGTGAGATGAACGATTCGAAATGGACCTGGTATGCAATTGGCTATTTAACAGCTTTTGCATATGCTGTATCAACTATAGTTTATCAGTTGGGCAGGTTCTTCGGGGGAAACGGCTTTAATATCGGAACAGCTGTAGCCATCATCGTTTTAGCCACTATGCTCTACATGATTCTCAGAAAAAACAAATATCAAACCCCTGCCCTTAATCGTCTGAAAGGAGTGAATGCACAATGTTAAACTTTTTAATGAACAATCTGCCTTCCATAATAGTTGGAATAATTGTGTTTGCAGTTTTCGGTGCTGTTGTAATAAAGCTTATCTGTGACAAGAAAAACCACAAGAGCTCTTGCGGTGCCGGCTGTTCCGGTTGCCCGATGGCAGGACAGTGCCATAAATGATTTAATGTTAATGCAAGGCTTCCCGCACTTTTTGATTTTTTATGCTCAATGCTATATAAGCTTCTTTTCGAAACGTCTGTAAAGAGCCCATATCATTAGAAAAGAAGTCATTAGTGCAGGTATAACGAACAAATAGTTTTTCTCCAGGCAGAGCTTACCAATCCAAAAAGATGGCAGTAATGAGAACAAATACTGGCTGTTCGAGGACATAAAAAACGGAATTGGCAGTCCCAAAAAAATAACCCCGGATAACTTGGCCATGGCCATTTCTTTGTCAACAGAATTATGTTAAAAATACGTATAACTTATGGTTTAACAACCCCTTTAAATGGGGATAAATATTAAATAGGTTACATCTGGAAGGAGAGAATAAAATGATTAATGAAAAGGTAGAACTTCTATTGAATCAACAAGTTACGCATGAATTATATTCGGCACAGCTTTATCTTTCTATGTCTTCCTGGTTTTCAGAGAAGAGTCTTGATGGATTTGCGAAATGGTATTATATGCAGGCATATGAAGAAAAAGCTCATGCCATGATTATCTATAACTACATCATTAAAGCGGGTGGAAGAGCCCTCCTAGAGCCAATTAAGGCACCTCCCCTCGAATGGGATTCAGTTTTAGATGTTTTAAACGAAACTATAAAGCATGAAGAGTTTGTTACTTCACTTATTTACAACATAGTAGATGTAGCCAGGCAGGAAAAGGACTTTAAGGTGGATCAATTCTTCCAATGGTTTATTGACGAACAGGTTGAGGAAGAGGATAACGCAAATAAGAACAAAGATAGATATGAAACTATGGGTATGGACGGCAAGGCTCTTTACCTTCTGGATCAGGAAATGGGAACAAGAGTCTACACAGCCCCCGTATTGCTGACAACACTGGAAGCAGAATTATAAAATGCATGCTATAACCCCATTGACAAACCCAAAAAATTGCTGTAGCATTAAAAAAAATGAATACAAAAAAACTGTTGATTGAGAAGAGTACATTACTATTAATTG
>CAYUZC010000247.1:0-3372 GCA_964449525.1 uncultured Ruminiclostridium sp. | reverse complement strand
ATAATTGGATGGTGATTATTATGAAGATTAACAAAAGAAGCTTTTTTTCTGCCATAAAGGGAACGAGCTCTGCAATACAGTTTTTGTCTGTGGCTACACGCTTTCTTTTAGTGATTCTTATTATATGCATAATATATGGAGGCGCTACCCAGAAGCAAATATCGGACAATATTGTAAGACTTCATATTATAGCCAACAGTGACTCGGCCGGGGATCAGGAGTTGAAACTGAAGGTTCGGGATGCAATTTTAGAGCATATGCAGGAAAAATATCCCAACGGTGCGACCCGAGAGGAAGCTGCGGGATATTTAAAAGGGAGCTTACCAATAATTAGGGCAATTGCTGCCGACGCAGTAAAGAAGAATGGCTCTGATGTAGCGGTAAATGCACAATACGGAGTTTACCCCTTTCCCACTAAGGAGTATGACGGACTGGCTCTCCCTGCCGGAATGTATGAGGCTGTCCGGGTGGAGTTAGGAGAAGCCAAAGGGCAGAATTGGTGGTGCATAATGTTTCCGCCCCTTTGCGTTGCCGATGCCAACAGCCTCAAAATGGATGAGGAAGCTATGAATCAACTTAGAGAGGGTTTAGGAGATAATAATTACCGGCTTATAACCGACATAGCCGAAGATAATAACGCACCTGTAAAAATAAAATTCCGTATTGTTGAGATTGTGGAAGACTCCAAAATCCGTATTGCAGAGATTATAAACAATTTGTTTTAGTGATATAATAAGAACCCCACCCATTATAAGGCAATCAAAGATTGCCAATGGGTCCCGGGAATCTTGTTATATCATAATTATTGCTACCGCAACAATCATGATATAATAGAGTCAATTCTCTTGCATAAAACACACCAATGATTGGAGGATTTGACTTGTGAGTATTGAGATACTTTACGAGGATAATCATTTGCTTATAGTGGTAAAGCCGCCTAATATACCGGTTCAAGGGGATATCAGCGGAGATGTGGATTTTTTAACTATATTAAAGGAAGATATCAAGCTCCGCTACAATAAGCCCGGAAATGTTTTTCTCGGGCTTGTACATAGGCTGGATAGACCGGTGGGAGGTGTTATGGTATTTGCCAAGACCTCTAAAGCCGCCTCAAGGCTTTCCGAACAGATTAGAAATCATCAAATGGAAAAGATATATCTCTGTGTGGTGCAAGGCTGCCCGGAGTCTATGAAGGGGCGCCTGACCGATACCCTTCTGAAAGATAAGGATAATAATGTTGTTAGTGTGGTAGAGCAGGGCACACCCGGAGCTAAGCAAGCAATACTGGACTATGAGGTGCTTAATAGCTCTCAAGGATTAAGCCTAATAAAGGTTAATTTACTTACGGGAAGAAGCCATCAAATCAGAGTTCAGATGTCCAATAACAAAACACCTCTTGTAGGCGACAGTAAATATGGATACCAGGGAGATAAGAGCCATAAGTTGGCGCTGTGGTCCCATCAAATTGGTATTAACCATCCCACGACAAAAGAGAGAATGTTATTCACATCCTCCCCACCCAATCACATTTTGTCTGAAAATTCGCTGTTTTTCAGCGGGTTTTCGTTATGATTAATTTACTTTTAATTGTTTTTTTCCAAAAAGAAAGATATCCGAGCATATCTCGGCAGTATCTTTGTTTCTGTTATCCTAAAAGACATAGTGACAAGAAGAAAAACCGTTTGAATATTTCCTAGACAAGAAATATAATGAAGAAAAAAAGATTGATTCTGAGGAAAATTATGGAGTATATCAGTGTAAAGGAAGCGGCGACTATCAAACCTTTCATAGATAAGTACCGGATGTCATTGATTCTGACGGCGGCGCTTTTCACGGTTCTTGCTCTGATGCTGCTGGTCAGGCCGCCGAAAAGTCTTGAAAGCGTCACTGTCCGGTCGCAAAACGGCGTGTATGATCTGACCGGCATTGTGGACTTGGATGAAACGCTTATCCGTCTTACCCCGACAGATACCTATTATCCCAATACATATCTATCGCCGGAAGCTGCCGGGGAAGCGATTCCCGAAAGCACCCTTAGCCACGAAGAAATCCGCGCTAACTACCTCTCCCAGAGGTTCGTTCTGAGGCTCCCGGACAACAGTACGGTATACCGCCTGACCTTTTCACTTTCCGGCCGCCACGCCATGCGCGTTTTTGTAAACGGCAGCATGGCCGCACAGACCGGTCGGCCGGGAAAAACAAAGCAAGACACCGAGGTATGGGAAAACAACATCACCTTTAATGCGGCGGCTCAAAACGGCAAAATGGAAATCATCCTCCACAGTGCGCAGTTCTATCACGCCAAAAGGGGCGCGTCCCTTGGGTCACTGATTTTGAGTAAATCAGGAACCGTTCCTGATCCGTTTTCATTTGGCCGGATTAAGGGTATGGCCGTCGCAGGTACATTTATGTGTGCGGCAGTATTGCTTATGGGTGTTTATCTGCTGCTTTCACGCACTAAAGCAACCCTGTATTTCGCGCTGTCCTGCGTTGTCATGGCATTGCGGGAATGCCTGCAAAGTCAGGCATGGACATATTTTCCCATAAACGGAAATCTGTCATTTATGCTGGAATATTTAAGCGTAGTTCTGCTGACCATATTTCTTTCGCTGTATCTCGGGCAATATCCCACAAGTCGGTTTCTACGGGGAGTCCAATATACGGCGATTCTTTGCTCCTGCGTTTATGGGCTACTTGTAGTGCTTGGAGATTCCATCTTCTATACTTCAGTTCTGAAATACTATCAGATGCTACTTGTTTTGTGTATTGTTCCCGGTATTGCCGGGCTGTTTTGGAATATGCGCGGCCCGACAAAGGAACAGGGCGCTGCTATATACGGCATCGCGGTCTTTTTTATTGCCGCTGTTTCCGACATTTTAATGTACAGCGATATTTTCGGCGAAAGTCCCAATGCGCCCATATCAGAAATCGCTATGCTGGTGTTTGTACTGGCGCAGACGGTTTCGTTGTTCCTTATGAACAACCGGGTGCTGGCGGAGGCTAAAGAAGCGGAACAGAAGCTGGAAACGGAAAAGAACGCGCTGGAAATACTCAACCGGATGAAAACCGAGTTTTTGGGGAATGTTTCCCATGAGCTAAAGACACCGCTGACAGTCATGTCCGGCTATGCACAAACTACAAAGCAGCTTGCACAGCAGCCGGACACGCTGGACGGCATGGAGGTATCCCGCCGGATGACTCTCATTTCCTCCGAGGCGGAGCGGCTTTCTCTCATGGTGAAGCAGGTTCTGGACGTGACCCGTATGGAGGAAGGCCGCATGGCCATGGAGCCGGTGCGTTGCTATGCAGATGAAATCATCCACACCGCCATTGAAACCCATTACCCCATACTGAATAAGAATCATAACCGGC
>CAYUZC010000246.1:0-3435 GCA_964449525.1 uncultured Ruminiclostridium sp. | reverse complement strand
ATAGAAGATATCCACATAATCCAGTCCCATTCTCTTGAGGCTTTGATCTAAGCTCGCCAGAAGATATTTTCTTGAACCATGATCACCGTAAGGACCATCCCGCATAGTGTAGCCGGCCTTTGTGGAAATAATAAGCTCATCTCGATAAGGAGCCAATTCCTCCTTTAGAATACGACCGAAATTTTTCTCAGCCGACCCCGGAGGAGGTCCATAGTTATTTGCCAGATCAAAATGGGTAATTCCCATATCTAAGGCTTTAGTAACAATAGCCTTCATATTGGTCATACTGTCCACATCACCAAAATTATGCCATAACCCCAGAGAAATTGCTGAAAGCTTAAGCCCGCTTTTCCCCAAGCGATTATATTTCATAGACTCATAACGTGATTGATTTGCCTGATACATAAGTTACCCCCTATAGTATCATACAAACTCAAAAGATATACTAGATTCATATTGATGGATATTATTATTTTTTCAAAGACAAATTCACATTCATTTTTTCCATATCTTATTGTATTTTCCCATGTTCCATTGCCATGAAACACAAATCATCGTCATTATCAGATTTAGCTTCCAAATATAGCCCAGTATAGATTTTTTCTAACAGAAGGCGACATAGACTGAAAATTTGTGAATGCTGGTTCCTTGTCTTATATTAGTTATGCAGGATGTTGCTGCCAATTCTACTTTATTATCCGTTTTGTATCTCTTCGACTATAAAGTATCCTTCTTACTTCCATTACCTCACCAATAACAACGTAATAAACAGTAAAATTATCAACGTAAATCCTATAATACTGATTCTTTCTTTTCCTATCTGATTGATATGGTTCAAATGATAATGGGCAAGTCAATCTTTCTATTATAGCTCTTTCAACTTTTTCAACTAATTTCATAGCGCTGTCCGGATTATTAAGCTTAAATATGATGTAATCTACTATTTCGTTAAGATCATCTTCATATTTTGGAAGGTACCTTAGCTTATATTTATCGTTCAGCATTTATTCTTGCCCTCACTCTTGAAAATACTTCATCATGTGAATACCTTATATCTGTGGATTCTGCCTGTTCATCTGCTTCATCAAGTTTAAGTTCGACATCATCAGTTAATTCTGCATATTTTTCCAGACTTAAAACCACCATTGACCCATAACCGTTTTTTGTCAAGAAAACGGGTTGACCTTCCTTAACGATATCTTCAATCTCTGGAAATTTATTTCTTAAGTCAGAAACTGGCCTAATTTGAATCATATGCAATTGCTCCTTTTGCATTTTATTATCATTATTATATCATAATTTTATCACAATATTCAATGTCAGGAATTTTTTATTACTATATTGATTAATCTCCGCTGCACTTCCTCTGCTCCACAATACATAAAAACTATTCATTAATTTTTCCTGCATCCCATTCCTCCATCAATTGTCTGATTGATTGTTGTCGCTGAACACGCATTTCGCTAACAGCTCTTTTTATAACATTATATAACTTCATATTTAACGGCCATGCCTCTTGTGAACGATCGTAGTTTGCCAATAGCATGAACGCCGTTGCACCCATTGTGTATACATTGGTGACTTCATCGATCAAGCCTGCGCACCGGAATTCCTCTGGAGCCATAAGAGATCTTATACCAAAAATACTCCCCATACCATTCATATAAGACTGCTTTGCGTAGAAATCAATATCACAGATTATAACTTTGTCACTATTAAAATCATACAGTATGCTATTGTCATTAAAATCAATAGCAACATAACCACATTGTGCAACATGAGCATGAAAGCTAAGAATTTTTTCAAATACTCTCATCCTTTTACCTACTGGCATCGACAGAAAATGTTCACGCAGTGAAGGATTTAGATCACCTATGCTTCCGCCGTTCTCCCAATCGAAAACAATAACAAACCCATTATTGATATTCTCAGCTTTAATTAAGCGAATTAATGAGGGATGTGACAGTTCTTTATATTTGATGACAGCAGCGTTAAGCCTAGCAATAGCATCTTCAACAGGTAAATCATGATCATTGATCGTTTTTGCACCTGCAAACTTGATAAAGTACCTTTTTCCTTCTTTTTCACACCCAAAACACAGGTTCCCAGAAGATTGCGTATCATAAATTTTAAACACGGTTCCATATTGACGTAGAAAGTTGAAATCAAAAGGTTCTTTAAGCTGAATTGGTATTCCGTCTATGTATTGCAGAATATTTGCTTTAGCTTCATTATCCATATATTGAACTCCTTTTTTGCTGCATAAATAATGGTTAATTAGTATTTTAAAACCACTCTGCATAAAGCCTTGATTTTAAAAGCCTGATCAAAGTATCCCGACGCCATATTTCTTATAACGGTTTGCATTTGCGACGTCCGCCCGCTTACAGGAAGCCGCTTATGCCCGGGACCCTTTGGATGGGCTAATGCGGCGACCGACTCGGTTAGCGGGTGGGTGTGGGCAGAAATGACCTCATGCCCTGCTCACAAAGGCATTCTGCATGCTTGCCCTTTATGCAAATGCGTTGTTATGTGCTGCCCCATGACCCGCGAAGCCAGAGCCACAAGGATATGGCGCCTTAATCCATGCTTGATAAAAATCAAAACTATATCACTCAAAATGCGAATAGTACGTTCTAATTACAATTGCAGGTTATCCGTTGGCTTATATAATACGTTCGATCATATCAACAACATTATCTATATTAATTCCCGATTTTATTTCTTTCTCCATATTTTTGCATTCTTTTTTAACTTCCTGGTTATTTAGCACATCCATAGCCTGTCTATATAAAATAGCTGCCGTTGTAGGAAACGCCCGCGACTTTTGCCCAAGTTTCAACCTATCAACCTGTTCTGCATTTACGGGTTGATCATTAATAATGGGCATCACCAACATTGGAACACCATAAAACATGGCTTCATTCACACTATTCATTCCACCATGAGTAATAAAAAGATCTGTATGCTGTAAAACTTCCAGTTGTGGTACAAAAGAGTAAGCCCATATGTTAGAAGGTATGTTCCCCAGTGTCTCTGGGTTCACCTTGCCTGTGTTCAGTATGATGGATAATTCTTTATTCCCAAATGCTCTTATGCATCTTTTGCAGAATGTTTTACTGCTCATGATACTGCCCATTGAAATATAAATGATCGGTTTTTTCATCATATCAAATGGTATTTGATGATTTGGAACAACTAATTGTTCCATTGGGGGAACGCAAAAAATATATGTCTGATCCAAATCACATCTGTATGGTTGAAATTTTTCAGGTAGGTATACAATATTCAAAGCAGTTTTATCACATAGAACACTGTTGATAAGTCTCTTTTCTTTCACTCCCAGTCCAGCAGCCATTCTTCTGTTTAATACCTGTGCATCTATTAACATACAGGATATTCTCCTGAAAAGAGATACCTTTCTTGCACTCGTTT
>CAYUZC010000245.1:0-3443 GCA_964449525.1 uncultured Ruminiclostridium sp. | reverse complement strand
GCTATTCCTAAAACAAAGCTACTCCAATTGATGCTTTTGTATTCTTGTATAAGGTTACCGCTTTTGTTGATTGTAAAATACAACACCAGAGACACTAGGGCTCCGATGATATATGTAACTGTTAACGACGCGAACGGATCTATTGCAGAGGGCGTTTCCTTTGAACAAATATTATAGAAAACGTTGGATATTACAATTAGCGCTATTGGCCAAATCATAGTTAAACTCATAGTACCTAAAACACTCCTTAATAATAAAAATCCGACAATCAAAATAGCCTGACTGTCGGTAGGTGCTCACCCTTTATAATATAATAATTCAGATATATTCAAAATTCAAGGTGCTTTTCAAATTTAAGTTTGCAGAGTACACTGTAAAATTTTTTTGACATTTAGTAATAATTTTGATATAATGCTTATTAGTATTCAAGATAATTACTTTATCCTCACATGTTTGTGGATCATTGTTGTTTAATGGTTTGCG
Organism: uncultured Ruminiclostridium sp.; assembly: GCA_964449525.1. Taxonomy (GTDB): domain Bacteria; phylum Bacillota; class Clostridia; order DSM-8532; family DSM-8532; genus DTU059. The sequence continues at coordinate 2,960 of CAYUZC010000245.1, read as the reverse complement.
TAATTATGTGGGTTTTTATTTTTTTGGGTGCGAAATATATTTTATGGAGGTACCCAATGAATAACGGTACAGTTAAATGGTTTAATTCGGAAAAGGGCTTTGGCTTTATTACCAACGACAATGGCGGCGAAGATGTGTTTGTGCATTTTTCAGCCATCAATTCTGATGGATACAAAGCTTTGGAAGAAGGCCAAAAGGTCACATTTGATACTGAGGTAGATCCGAAAAACAGTAGCAAACTTAGAGCGGTAAATGTTTGTGTGGCTTAATTAGACGTCAAACATATAGCGGGGCAGAGTTAAATCTGTCCCGCTTTTTTGGTTCGCCCAGCAACGCTGAACCACACTAGTGTCGGAGTAGATATGTTTCTTATATATGCTAAACGCATATGACCCTCTAATAAAGGTGTCCATATTTTCTGTAACCGAAAGAACTCATATTTCTTACTGAAAAAATAATATTTAATGTATTATCCAGCCGTCATTATGATAAAATATAAATGGGAAAATGTTACATCACACAGTGAGTTCAAAAATATCCCCATTACAGATGATGCGTGCAATTCAACATTAGTGTATTACCGACCCTAATAAGACGAATCTAATCTTTTTATCAGGGTAAAGAGGCAGCAGAACCTTCCCCTTACTTGGTATAACCTATATCAATATTCCAATGTTCATGTTAACAGCAGTTGGCTAATTATATAAACGGTATGGCAGAAATACGAATAATTGAATGAGAGGGATTGAATATGAAAAGAATAGTCGCACTCATACTGGTGCTTTCGTGTTTGCTTACAGGTTGCTCAAGATTAGACAAATTGTCGGAGAATAAGACTGATAGTAAAACAAGTGGTAGTGAGGCGGCTGATATTACCGAATCCGGCAGCTATTCCGGGGTTGGAGCCGATGATTTGGAGGTTGAGATAGTAGATACTTCTCCCGAATTGATGGAATTTCCAAGCAAAAGCATCGGGAATGCATCATTTACAGTTGAAACGGAAAAAAGAGCGAAGCTTGAATACCCTGCTGACGGGAAAGCTCAAAGCATCAGTATAATGGATGCTTCCGGAATAGAGTGGACGCTCGAAATACCGAAAAACGCCCTGATAGATGAGGAGGAAATATCTATTACCCCGCTGAATAACATAGAACTTGACAAATATCCGGGATCAACACTTCATGGCATTTTGCTGGAACCTGACGGATTGGAATTCATAAAAAGTTCAAGCATAACAATAAAAAAAGCGGGAGAAACAGTTAAAGGTGTCATACTTTCTTCGGAGCATGACGGAACAGAGGTTGTTTTATCATCGGCTGAAGCTTATGAAGATGGCATGAGGGCTTCAGTGCAGCATTTCAGTACTATGCTGTTCCTACCCGGCAACGAGGAAATAAATGAAGATATTAAAGACTTAGCAAACACTCAGTACCAAATGGCTTTGGAAGCTGCAGAATTCCTTTTGGAAAAACCCTTATCCGTTCCCGCACCTCCTTCGATTATTTATGAATGTAATAAAGAGGAAGTAGAAAAACAAGCAACGGAATATGGAAAATCAGTTTGCAGGGAAGAGGAAGAGATTGCAGGAAGACTTATTTCTGCGCATAGAGCATTATACTTAATTTTCGATGGTGATGAAAATCTTCCACCTGTCTTTTATCAATTATTACATAGAATGAATGCAAAGATTCAAAAACTCATAGCACAGTATGAACCTCAGCATGAGAAATTCCTGGCTGTTTCCCATGCTGCAATCTCAGTCTGGAAACAAACAAGTATTTTCATTGAAACACCAGCGCTTTCAACTTTGCTCGGTTGGGCACAAAAAACCAGAGAGCATTACATGGATAAGCTTAACAAGGAGCATGACTACAAGGCAATCAGCGCAGCGATATATTTTGACAAAATTTGCGTTTTATTTGAAGGAGATAGCATACTGGAGAGTATCAAAAACTCAATGACCTTTAAACTGGTTTTTGAAAATTCTGTTACTGCTGGTACAGTTAATTATAAAGTAGAGGGAGAGATAGTAGTTTCACTTATAGACTGGTCAGGCCCAATCGAAGGTGAAGGGCAAGGCGAATATACCGGATTCAGCTGCCCCGAGCCTGATCTTGATATAGATATCAACACCTTCCCGGTAAAACCGTTTATTTCATCTTTTAGTCCCTGTGATGCAGAACAGATATATGTTAGTATTGATAGATTCGGCCCTGATAATGAGGTATATATAGCTGGGGGGATAAGAGCATCCTCACCGGGAGTTGTCGATTCTCTCTCAAAAGCTCTGTTTTATGATGAGTACAAAATGGAAACAAATATGGAGGAGTTTATTAAATATTATACATTTCCCATGACATTTAACAATAAAAATGAAACAATTGCTGAAAAAACCTTTAAAGATACTTTAAACGATGCGAAAGTAGAATATACGCTTAAGCTGATACATACGCCACCGCAATAGAGACAGGGGTAATTACTTAAAGAGGCAAATGATAGTAGAGCATCCTTTTGGAACAGTAAACATCAGCATAAACATCAAACAAACATCAAAGAGAAGCCCTAAAACCCCCGTAATCTCAAGCCATTTGCAGTAACCTCTTGTCCAAATAAACAGCAAATAAGCAACAATTTGTAGGATTCCGGAAAATATCAAGAAATATCAAAACCGCCTATTCTACTGAACAAGCGGTTTTCATTGGTTGCGGAGGCGGGATTCGAACCACACGACCTTCGGGTTATGAGTTATAAATTTACTTTTTAGTATTCTGTTGCTATTTGATGTAATCGGCAGTTAATTTGAGTTTTCGTAAATTCACCCTTTGTAATCTGTGGTCAATTATAGTCGTTTTAGATGGCAATAAACATCAAATAAACATCAACTTGTAGGTTAAAATAATAAATTAAAAATAAATCGGTTAAAATAATCGAAAAATTAAGAGTCCGATGTAATGGGCGTT
>CAYUZC010000244.1:1590-3505 GCA_964449525.1 uncultured Ruminiclostridium sp. | reverse complement strand
ACAATTATCCTCTGCTTTTTACGCAACAACAATGTTTTAATTGGCTTAAATCCAGACCAGGGCTTGTCTTGGCAGGGATGGAGGGCGTTAAATATCAGTCCCATGAAATTAAGCTTGTTCCGGGAGACAGGCTGTTTCTCTATACTGATGGGGTTACCGAAGCACTTAATGGAGAAAAGCAGTTGTATAGTGATTCGCGATTGTTGGAGATGATGAATAAACAAGGTGTTGCCGAATTATCGCTGGCGGAATTAGTGGATTACATTAAAAAAGATATTACATTGTTTGCATGCGGTGCAGAGCAATCTGATGATATAACCATGCTTACCCTGGAATACAAAGGATAGTATTATATATAAATCTACAAAAAGGAGGGTTTTAAATGAATATTAACGTGAATTCGGAAGCAGGAAAATTGAACCTTGGCTTGGAAGGAAGGCTCGATACAAACACTGCCGGCATGTTGGAGAATGTGTTGAAAGATAAAATTGAGGGTATCAGTGAGCTCATACTGGATTTTGCTTCTCTGGATTACATTTCAAGTGCAGGGCTTCGGGTTATCCTTGGAGCTCAAAAGCAAATCAATGCCCGAAAAGGGAAAATGATCATTAAAAATGTCAATGAAATCGTGATGGAAGTCTTTGCGATTACGGGTTTTGTTGATATCCTGACCATCGAACAATAATTGAAGATTTTACCGTACATAAGCCTTTCTAACCTTACAGTAAATGGAGGGATTAAGCGTGAGACAAATAACGGTGCAAGCTGTGCCGGAAAATCTGCAACCTGTTTTAGATATGGTAAATTCGGAGCTGGAAGCTTATGATTGCCCGATGAAAAAGCAGATTCAAATATCCATTGCTGTAGAGGAGATTTATATGAATATCGCCCACTATGCCTATCATCCTGAAACAGGGGAGGCCTGTATTTGTTTTGAAGTGGGAGGTGAGCCTCCACAAGCTACTATTCAGTTTATAGATAACGGTAAACCATTTAATCCTCTAGATAGAATAGATCCAGATATCACTTTATCGGCTTCAGAAAGGGATATTGGTGGCTTGGGCTTATACTTGGTGAAGAAAACCATGGAGAAAGTAACATACGAATATCGTGATGGAAAAAACATATTAACAATACAAGATAGGCTGGAGGAGAAAGCATGAATGACATAACAATGGCCAAAGCACTTTCCATGATTGAACAAGCTGAGAAGGCCAGCAGTGAGCCACCGAAAAACAGCAGCCGGGGAGGAAAATTAAAAACAGTATGCCGGGAATGGAATAAGGATTAATACATTGGGGGAAAAAAGATGATGAAATTCAGATTAACACATCCGCAAAAAAGGATTATCGACGTTGAAATGATGGCCAACCGAACGAGTGTTAACAATATTCCGATTTACATAGCATTTCCCAAGGATGAAGAGCAACTCTTAAAAAAGGCGCTGACAAAGGTGCTTTCAGAGGTAAAGGGAATCCATCTGCAATTGACTACAACGCCGGGTGGTGAATTTGAAACATATTTTAGAACCGATGATGTGAAGAATAAAGAGGAAGAAATTCAGATTGTGAATTTGAAGGGAAGCTCCAAAGAATCTTGGACGGCTCATGTTGATGAATTTTTGCTTAAGTCGTTTGGAGATATTTTAGATAAAAGATTATATGATGCCAGAATTGTTTTAACAGATGTTTATACCATTTTATGCCTCAGATTTCACCATCTGGTTTGTGATGGGACAAGCCTTGCCATTATAAGAGAGCATATAATAAATACTTATGAGAGTATGAAAATCGGTAAAGATTATCAAATACCCCATAATGATTATTTTAAGTATTTAAGGATTGAAGATGAGTACGACAAATCAATTGAATGTGGCAGGGATAAAAGCTATTGGCTCAGTCATTTGAATGATTTA
>CAYUZC010000244.1:0-1580 GCA_964449525.1 uncultured Ruminiclostridium sp. | reverse complement strand
GGAGCCCGAACGGCATAGCGGACTTAGGTGAATTTAACGCCAAAACCATTGCTATAGAACTGTCAAATAAGACAATAACAAATCTGAAAAACTATAACTATTCATTTAATAAGCCGATCTCACCCTTTGTTTTCACTTTAGGGCTTTTAAATATTTTTATAGGCAGATATTATCAGGCTGAATCAGTTTTATTAACCACAGGATTTCATAACCGTTTATATGATGAGGAAGTAAACAATTCAGTGGGAATGCTTGTCAGTACTGTGCCCCTTAAGATGAGATATGACAGCAATTTAAAAATTACCGAGGTTATGGAGAAGGCCAAGTCGGAGCTTAAGCAATCATTGACACACTCCCGCTACCCGTATGATACATTGCTCGAGGATTTAACCAGTTTGGGTGTTGATATAAAGAAACTCTTAAATTTTTCGATTGTGTCCAATTCGATACAAGAAAACGATCAATACCCTACAAGCCATACAAAACTAAACGCAAGCTATTCACCGTTTTTGCTGAGAGTAAACTACGGCAAGGATGATAAGCTTGGACTTCAGAGCTTACTTTTAGAATTTCGCAAAGACTGTTTTGATGAGCAGGAAATGCAGAGCATTGCAAACTGCTTTAAAGCGATGATTGAGGATATAGCATCAAATCCTTATCAAACCTGCGGAAAGGTCCGACTACTATCGGAAGATGAAGAGTCAAGAATCATTAATGAGTTTAATAATACAAAATTCGAATCAAAGTATCAGGTGGAAACCATTCTGGATATGTTTAAGGATCAAGTCGTAAGCTCTCCGGATAAAACTGCAGTCGTTTATGAAGAACGGCAATATTCGTATAAACAGTTAGACGAAATCACCGATAATCTGGCTAAGCACTTGAAAAGCATGGGGGTGAAGACAGAAGATACGGTAGCCGTGCTGATAGACAGAAGTGAATATATGGTCATATATCCGCTGGCAATCCTAAAGGCAGGAGCCGGCTATATGCCTTTGGATTATACTTTTCCCACAGACCGTCTGGAATATATGCTGGATGATGCCGGAGTTAGAATTATATTGAGTGAAGGAGATAAACCGGAAGAGTTTATCCCGGGTTTTACAGGGGATGTTATAAAAAGAGAAGATATTATAAATTTACATCATCACCATGATATTGAGCTGACGCCTCCTAGGGGAGACAATAAATTTGTAGTGCTGTATACTTCCGGTTCTACGGGAAAGCCCAAGGGCTGTGTTCTAGAACATCACAATCTGGTTAATTTCTGCCAATGGTATATAGATTACTATAGCGTGACCGACCAGGATAAGGGCGCAGCCTATGCCAACTTTGCTTTTGATGCACATATGTTTGATATTTATCCCTTTATTACTGGCGGCGCAACCGTATACATCATACCTTCATCTATGCGGTTAGATTTTTTATCACTTAACGAATACTATGAAAAGATGCAAATTTCTTTAACATTTTTGACAACCTTACTGGGCAAACAATTCGTGGAAACCTTTGATAATAAATATTTAAGAATGCTTACGGTCGGAGGAGAAAAGCTACCGTCAATGAAACTGCCTAAATAC
>CAYUZC010000243.1:0-3515 GCA_964449525.1 uncultured Ruminiclostridium sp. | reverse complement strand
ATAAATCAAAGGGTAGTAGTAACTGTGGATTTGTATACAATCCGGAGACTTATCTCTATGATAGGTTCAGAATGGGTAAACCTCATATGGAACGTAATACGAATGAACAGGCTAAGACTACCAACATAATTGTCTTAAAAATGTCCTCTCCTGTAATCAAAGGCGATACTTACGGCCGGAGAAATCTATTAAATATTGGATCCGGGGAAGGCCTTTATATTACAGGAGGCAAGTCAATCCCGATAAAATGGTCAAAGACCGCAAGGGATGCTCAAACAGAGTATACCACTGATGATGGGAAGCCCTTGGTTCTTAACCGTGGACAAACATGGATTGAGATAGTGCAAAAGCTTGAATATGCTACAATAAAGTAAATAAAGCAAAATTAATAATATTAAAAAGAGGTTTTCTTAATTAGATAAATTTTAACTTTATTTAGTTATTGAAATACCTTTTTTTGTTTCATCTAGGTTGCCTTAACTATTATGCTTACCAATTTTCGTGCGGCCACGGACATTGAGACGCTTTTTAAAAAGCAAAAACCTATGGACCTTTTAGGGATTTCATCGGTCAGTTTCAATTTAAAGAGGTCTCCCTTGTTAAGATAATCCTTTGAAAACTCCTCAATTACACAAGAAATACCAAAATTATATTTTGCAAATTCAAGTAGCAATTCATGAGAACCCAGTTCAATTTCAGGTTGTATTTTTATGCCGTTAGACAAAAAATATTTTTCAACATATTGTCTGGAGTTTGATTTACCTTCGAGAAAAATCATTGGATATTGGGTAAGTTCTTCCAGGCTTATATTGCTCTGGCAAAGGCTTTTATACTTTTCTCCGCATACAAAAATATCATGTACATCAGAACACTTTTGAATATCAAGTGCAGAATCTTTAACCGGAAGATTACAAAGGGCTATATCAATTTCACCTGATTTTAATAAATGTAATAATTCCAAGGTTGTTCTGTTAATAATCTTCAATTTAATATTGGGTGAGTTTTTATGAAATTCCTCCAAATATGGCAGAAGAAAATAGCGTGAGATGGTATCACCAACACCGATTTTCATTTCGCCCGTCAGTAAATCTAATGATTCGGAGAGCTTTTTTTCACCCAATTCAATCAGATTAATAGCCGAGTTGATGTATTCGTAAAGGAGCTGACCATCGGTTGTGAGAATGACACCCTTTGATGTTCTGGTAAACAATCTTGTGCCAAGCTCTTTTTCCATATTAATAATAGTCTGGCTGACGGCAGGTTGGGTCGTATAAAAGGTTTTCGCTGCCTTAGAAAAACTTTGGTCTTTTGCCACCTGACAAAAAACCCGATAGCTATCCAACTTTGGAATCATATAACTACACCTTATATCTAATATTAATAGTATTGATTTTACTTATATCATATTTGTCTGTATAATACAAATGTAGTTAATGTGTTTGGAGGATATTGCAGTATGGAAAGAATTTTAGGTACTATTTCGAGAGGTCTTCGAACTCCTATAATCAAGCAGGGGGATGATGTAGCACTGATTGCTTCGGAAACTTTGTTAAAAGCATCCGAGCAGGAGGCATTTGCAATAAGGGACAGGGATGTTATAGCTGTTACTGAATCAGTGGTTGCCAGAGCTCAAGGTAATTATGCCCATATTGATGCAATAGCCAAAGATATAAAAGGTAAATTCGGCAATGATACTTTGGGAGTAATTTTTCCAATATTGAGCAGAAACCGCTTTGCCGTATGTCTAAGTGGTATCGCCAAAGGGGTAAAGAAGATAGTTTTAATGCTTAGCTATCCTGCTGATGAAGTAGGGAATCATCTGATAAATATTGATCTTATGGATGAAAAGGGAATAAATCCATGGGTCGATGTTTTAACTGAAAAAGAATATCGGGACATATTCGGATACTGTAAACACACCTTTACTGGAGTTGATTATATCGATTACTACAAAACACTTATACAAGAAAAGGGCTGTGAGTGTGAAGTAATCTTCTCAAACAATCCTAAAACAATTCTAAACTATACCAAGAGCGTTCTTTGTTGCGATATTCATACAAGAAAGCGAACGAAGAGAATTCTAAATCAAAATGGTGGAGAAAAAGTCTATGGTTTGGATGATATACTAAATTTTTCGGTAGACGAAAGTGGATACAATGAAGACTATGGTCTTCTGGGGTCTAACAAGGCTACTGAAGATACTGTTAAGCTATTTCCGAGGAGTTGCCAGGAACTTGTTGACAAGATCCAAAAAATCATAAAGGAAAAGACCGGAAAGCTTATTGAAGTAATGGTTTACGGCGATGGAGCATTCAAGGACCCGGTAGGGAAGATATGGGAGCTGGCCGATCCGGTTGTTTCTCCGGGATATACAAAGGGGCTGGAAGGTACTCCAAATGAGATAAAGCTAAAATATCTGGCAGATAATAACTTTGCCGATCTTAATGGAGAAGAACTTAATAAAGCCGTATCAGGATATATTCATGATAAAAAGAACGATCTTGTCGGCATGATGGAGTCTCAGGGTACTACTCCAAGACGATTGACGGATTTAATCGGATCGTTATGTGATCTAACTTCGGGAAGCGGAGATAAAGGAACTCCCATAGTTTATATACAAGGATATTTCGATAATTTCTCGGAATAATAACCCTACTTGTTCGAACTCGGCAATAGATGCAATACAGAATAAAAAAACACGCATGCAATATGATAACTACATGCGTGTTTATTTTAACGCTTGATTAATATATCCAGGATCAGTGAACCAAAGACCAGCATTACCCAAAATCTGAAGGAGTAGATAACAATCCACTCAATTATTTTGGTTTGTTCACCAAAAAAAGAAAATCCAGTAATAAAAGAGATTGAGATAAAAAGAGCCAGTAAAAGGAAAGCTAAAAATACAATAGCACCTATTTTTAGTACTACCTTGCTATGTATATTAAGCTCTGTAAATTTTTTAATGGCAATATTAACCAGATACCGAAACCGGTTCGTAGTATTTTTTTCATTCATTAAATGACCCCCATAAAATTAACTCACTATAATAATGACATTACCCGTTACCGAAATCATAGATTTCGAACTGGTCCCGAGTCATTGAAACTCGAATCTTTATTCTCATTATAAGGTAACATAGGGGCATAACAATTACAATAAATAAAATATGGAATCAATGCTATATAATTCCTTTTATCTAACTTAATTCTTGACTTTTATACTAATAATAGATACAATTCTGCTATAAGTTATGAAAAATTATCCAATAGTTTATGTGACCGAAAGGTCAAATGGAGGGATTTTTATGTATTGTGTAAATTGTAACAAGTCCTTTTCTGATGATTATAGCTTTTGTGATACCTGTGGAGGAAAGCTTGAAAAGGAAAATGGTACAGAGGCTTCCCAACCTGTAACACCTCAGCCCGCAACATATGCACAGCCTGAATATCAACCGAGCCCTACATATCAGGCACCGCCTGCAGCTCCTGTATATGCACCGCAAACAACTCAAG
>CAYUZC010000242.1:0-3521 GCA_964449525.1 uncultured Ruminiclostridium sp. | reverse complement strand
TTAATAATTAAATGTTGGACATAAATTCAACATTATTATATAATTCATCTTGGCTACTTTGTGAGGTGATTGAATGTCTGAACAAAATATTGCATTTAATGTTGAAGGAATTACAAGCAACGAATCTGCCGAGTCATTAAAGAATTCTATTAATATGCTTAATGGAGTTATTGAAGTAATTATTGACATTAAAGCAAAGCGTGTTGCAGTTGAGTATGATGAAGAAAGACTGAGTGATGAAACAATAAAAGGAACAATTGAAGATGCAGGTTTTGAGGTAAAATAAACCTATACAGCTTCTGTTGGAGATGCCTGTCCTGTATCGACATGGATAGGCATTTATTCATTCCGTTAGTTAATAATCTGATAATGATTGTTTGGAGGCGATATAATGCACTTATTGGGTAATTTAATCTGGATAATATTCGGCGGATTTATTGCAGCGATTCTTTGGCTTGTTGCGGGGATAATATGTTGTATTACTTTTATTGGCATACCTTTTGGCATACAGTGCTTTAAAATTTCTTCATTTGTGCTATATCCTTTCGGACGTGACATAGAAATTAAAGGCTTTGGTATCGGTAGCCTTATCGGTAATGTAATATGGATTATTGCTCTGGGCTGGGAATTATGTGTTTACCATTTAGTGGTTGGATTTTTGATGTGTATTACCTTAATTGGAATTCCTTTCGGAAAACAGCATTTTAAACTGGCAAAGCTTTCTTTGGTTCCCTTTGGATCAAGAATCTATTCAAAGAGTTGGTTATAATGACATTACCCGTTACCGAAATCAGAGATTTCGAACGGGTGCCCAAGTCATTGAAACTCGAGACGGTGGATATGCCCTGACTGAGACATGAAATTGTATCCGCCACCTTATAGGTGAGGGACACCTGTAAACTCGTTATAGGAGTGTTATTGTGTTTGGAATTATGGGAGGAACATTTAATCCTATTCATTATGGGCATCTTCTTATGTGTGAAGGCATAAGGGAAGAATTCTGCATGGAAAAAATTATTTTTGTTCCTGCTAAAATTCCACCTCATAAGGACAATGCCACAATTACAGAGGCACAAGACAGGTTCCGCATGGTAGAGCTTGCTATTGCAGATAACCCATTTTTTATAGCCAGCGATATTGAAATGAAGAGGAACGGTTCGTCATATACTGTTGATACACTAAGAGCTCTAAAAGAGAATACAGAGCATGAAGATAAACCGGCGCTTATAGTTGGCGCAGATTCTTTGATACAATTTGAAACGTGGAGAGAATACCGTGAAATTTTCAAAATGGCGGTAATAGTTGTTGCATCAAGGCCGGATACAGAAGAGGATATTTTGGAGAATTATATAATTAAGTTTAAGAAACAGTATGGAGCAAATATTCTGAAATATTCGGGTAAGGCTATGGACTATTCTTCAACAGAAATACGAAAAAGAGTTAAAATGGGGTTATCTATAAAATATCAATTACCTCCCGAGGTGGAGGAATATGTGCTTAAAAATGGCCTCTACAGCAATGTTTGAAGCCGGGGGATGACAACATGGAAATTAATATTATTATTAATAAACTAAAGGATGTTTTAAATACATTGAGATTCGACCATTCAGTAAATGTTATGGAAATGGCTGAATCACTGGCAAAGCATTACGGAGCAGATATTAATAAAGCAAAGCTTGCGGGAATTCTTCATGATTGCGGGAAAAATTATAAAGGTGATGAGGCAAAAAAGTACGTTAAAAGCATCGGTTATAAAGCCGATGAGGTGGAAATGTATCAACCCAAGCTGCTTCATGGTATAATAGGTGAGAATCTGGCTAAAGAGATGTATGAAGTAACCGATGAAGAAATACTTGGCGCGATAAGATGGCATACCACAGGCAAGGCAGGTATGAATCTTCTGGAAAAAATAATATATGTAGCTGATTACATTGAACCGTTAAGATCCTTTGAAGGTATTGAAAATATGAGAAGGATTGCATTTGAGGATTTAGATAAATGCATTGTTTATTGCGCTGAAAGTACAATAGATTTTATATTAAAAAAAGGTGTTCTTTTACATCAGAATACAGTTGACACTCGAAATTACAGCTTAATACTCATAAAAAGCAGGAATGAAAGTATTAATTAAATAAGGGGGTGCCTTTATGGATTGGTATCTTTTCCAATTTAATTCAGAATTTTTATTTACGATACTAGCTCGTATCCTTTTATCATGTGTATTAGGCGGAATTATTGGTTTTGAACGTGAGCAATCGAATAATAAGCCTGCCGGGTTTAGGACGCATATTCTTGTTTGTCTGGGTTCATGTTTGGTTATGCTTATAGCGGATTTTTCTATTATTGTTTATTCTGGTCAGGTAAATATTGACCCAACACGTATTGGAGGTCAGGTAGTAAGTGGAATAGGATTTTTAGGAGCTGGTGCTATAATAAGGCATGGCGTTTCTGTTAAAGGGATAACCACTGCAGCGAGTATTTGGGTGGTAGCTTGTGTAGGTCTGGCATGTGGTATCGGTTTCTATACCGGGGCCATATTGGTTACTTTACTTATTTGGACAATACTTATGTACCTAAAAAGTTTAGAAATTAAACTAGCTAAGAAGAGCAATCTTAAAATTCTTGAAGTCGAGGGAGAAAAAGATAAACAAGTTATGTATCCATTAAGCAGTTTACTAAGGGAATGTAATATTATTATAAAAAGCCTTGACATATATGATGTTCCAAAATCCAACAGGCAAAGAATTTTATTTCAATTAGAATCTGAAAACAATCGCTTGGATTTAGCTATAATATCAGCTAAAATAAACGAGATAGAAGGGATACTGAAAGTATCTCTGTAAAAAAGGAGATGTCAAAACTTTTGACAAATAAAAGTAAAAGTATTATTAGAGAAATTTCTGAGTGGATACTGCTCATTATTGCGGCTTTTTTCATAGCCTCAATAATTCAAAGTGAGTTATTTGCTCTCACAGAGGTTAACATGGAATCAATGATGGATACTCTTGAACCTGCGGATAAGTTAATTATGAGTAAGCTTGCCTATAATTTTGACGAACCTAAAAGAGGAGATATCATTATATTTTTAAGGGATGAACCCGTAAATGGTATATTAGGAAGGGCTTCTATCTATATTAGTGATATTGCCAAAAAATTCAATAAAGAATTCAGAAGAAACAGGCTTATAAAGCGCGTCATAGGTATTCCGGGTGATACGGTAGAGATAATAGACAATATCTTGTATGTTAATGGTATAGAGCAAAATGAGCCCTATGCACGTATTGATCCATTTGAAAAAATAGTTTTAAACCGTCATATGCAAAAAATTGATGTACAGGACGGTCAGCTATTTGTAATGGGAGATAACCGAGGCCATAGTTCGGACAGCAGAGACTTTGGTGTAATAAAGCGCTCATGGGTCGAAGGAAAGGCTGTTTTCAGGATAATGCCTTTTTCGAAATTTGGAAAACTATATAAATAATTGATGTATTTAAAATACTTATAATGGGAATCGGTTTTGT